>DALTVX010000035.1 GCA_029987395.1 Methanocorpusculum sp.
CTAGATAAAGCAGTCAATCCCGACTTAACTCAGCTGGTAGAGTGCGCGGCTGTAGAAAGAAATTAACGCCTGCGGGCGTACTGCGCGGCTACCGCGATGTCCCCGGTTCGAATCCGGGAGTCGGGACCATTTTCAAGACGCAATCAATGCCCAAGTAGTGTAGTGGCCTATCATGCAGCCCTGTCACGGCTGCGACCCGGATTCGAATTCCGGCTTGGGCGTTTCGCTTTTAGAAACTGTTTTTGTATTATACTCCCAATCGGATAATAAAAAAGATAATGGCTGATTTTATTGACGCATGCTTTTTGCGTTCATCCATCTTACACGGATCTTGAACTCATCTTCAGGAGCCGGTCCGGCTACCAAAGCATCCGAATACATAGAGTATGCCTCGGCAAAGTCTTTTAGTTGTTCAAAGATGATCCCTTTGAAGAACAGTACGAGCGCCCGGTTGTTTGGTCCCGCCAAAAGACAGGCGTCATAATATCTGAGTGCGTCGTAGAGAAGTCCCTCTCCGCGAAGATTGTTTCCCCGCTCGAACAACTCTTCCGCCGTTCCCGAGGGTTTTCGCCAGTTTCCTGATTTGTATACCTTGGCAGCATAGGGTGGAGCAAAGGCTTTTCCAGCCTCTTTTGCGATATGGACCTTCGAAAGCCAGATCTGGGTCAACATCGTGTCGTCATGCAGAAAACACCACTCCTCAGCACGGTAAAGACTATTTCCGGCCTCTTCATATTTTTTTTGCTGGGCATATGCCTGGGCACGTACTACCAGAGATGCCGCATCTGCTTCGCTAATTTCGTCCGCCTCCTCCACCGTAAGGAGTGCCTCTTCCGGTTTATCCGTATATAATAGAGCCTCGGCTTTGAGAACGAGCAGCATCGAAGTGAATTTTGCAAGCTGTTTCTCATCGATTATCCTGTTATCCCACACTGGTAGATACGTGATGGACTCATTCATGCATTCTGCACACTCCTCATATCGCCCTAATGCCTTGAGGATCGATGCCTTTCCGACGTACGTCAGCGGATCAGTTGGATTTTTCTCGATCGCTTCGTCATATTTCTCGATCGCCTCCAGAAACTTACCAGAAAGAGCTAACTCCTCTGCATCTTCGATAAGATCAGACAATTTCTTTACCGTCCCGGTGGACCTTCACTCGTCCATCCTTTACCGACAAGGTGAATCCATGTTCGTAGAGCCATTCGCGTGCATTTCCATGACCGTGGATCATCAGCTCGACCAGATCCGCGGGTTCGTCCACGTCCGTCGACATCCGCATGGAGTCGATGATCTCGACGGTAAGGTCGAGCTCTTCGGCGATCTGAAGATGCCTCCTGAACGAAAAACCATAATACTCAACACGGAACTTCTCAGGATTCTTGACAAAAATCACATTTGTTCCGCCGCCAAGTCCCGGTACAATGGCCATATCCGCCTTCGTGGAGATGACTCTCTGGAGACTTCCCGGTGTCACCATCGGCAGATCCGACATGATAATCAGAGCTGGGCAGTGGAACTGGGGGAGGGCCCAGTTGATCGCCTCGTTGAGTCCCTCCTTTCGTATCGCAACTAATGCGTTTAGGCATTCATACTTGGATGTACAGAGGAGTGTTGCACTGCATCCTGTTCGCTTGACTGCACGGATAACGTCTTCAAGCATTATCCGTGCAAATTCCTCGCGTTCTTCCAAGGTCAAAACAGATGAAAGCCGGGTCTTCGGGTTGACCGGTTTGAATGGAATCAGAGCGTGGAAGTACATAGTTACTACTATCTGGGGTTTTTCGATAATAGATACTTTTCTCCTTAGCGGTGTATCATCTGGAATACTTTGATGATGTCCATTGAAGGTGCGACATCATGGACCCGCAGAATGTTCGCGCCTCCCTCAAGAAGGGCATAGAGAACGCCAAGTGATCCGTACAAGCGTCCATACGGTGGTTTATTCAGACAGTCTCCAATAAACTTCTTGCGGGATGCTGCCGCAAGAAGAGGGTATCCGTATACCTTTAGTTCGGAAAATCTGCGGCAGAGTTCCCAGTCTGCTTCACTTGATCGTTCTTCGACCCACTTTCCGATACCCGGGTCTAGGATCAGCTGGTCAATATTATACCGTTCTGCTCTGGTAATGATCTCTTTTAGGGCAGTATGGGTGGAGGCCATCTCGGTTGGATCTCCAGGACGTTTGCGCGCTGACATGGCAATAACTGGAAGACCGCTGTCCGCTACAATTTCTGCATATCGTTCATTTAATAGTCCACTGACATCGTTCACCGCGGCTATGTCATATCTGAGTGCAGCTTCAAGGACCTCCGGATACATCGTATCAAGGGAAAGGATTGCCCCTGAGTTACCCAGAGTTCTCAATGCATGAACGACCCGTTCCTTCTCCTCGGCAACTGATATTGGTGGTGAGGTAAGGGCCGTGCTACGTGCTCCGATATCAATGATATCGGCACCTTCTCGAAGCATCTCTTCAACACGGGTCGTTATCTGTTCGTGGGGTGTGAACGAGTCTGAAAAAAAGGACTCGGGGCTGATATTGAGAACTCCCATTACCCTTGGTGGGTGCGCGCCTCCAATGCCGATCCCTTTGATGCTGACCTCCATTATAAGTTTCGGATCTCCGGATACAGCGGATATCTCAGACAGAATGCTGTCACTTCAGCTTTGACTTCGGTGATGACTTTCTTATCATCTATGTGGTTTAGGACCTTGGCGATCCAGTCGCCTATCTGTTTACACTGCTCCTCTTTCATCCCTCGTGTGGTAATGGTCGGTGTTCCGATCCGAATACCTGAGGTCTCGAAGGGAGAGAGCGCCTGCCGCGGGATCGTGTTCTTGTTGACAGTGATCCCAGCTTTTCCGAGAGCTATCTCCGCCTCATGACCTGATATGTTGTGATCGGAAAGATCAAGCAGACAGAGGTGATTGTCGGTTCCACCTGAGACGAGCCGGAAGTTGTTTTCCTCCATGGTCGCGGCGAGCACTTTACAGTTTTTGACGACCTGTTTTGCATACTCTTTGTAGTCTTCTGTGAGAGCTTCGCGGAAACAGACGGCTTTTGCGGCGATCACGTGCATGAGGGGTCCGCCCTGCATACCCGGGAAGACCGCTCTGTCGATAGAGTTTGCATACTCTTTGTTGCACATGATCACTCCGCCGCGTGGTCCTCGAAGGGTCTTATGGGTCGTCGATGTGGTGTAGGTGGTGACGCCGACCGGCGAATTGTGCAGTCCTGTGCAGCAAAGACCGGATATGTGGGCAATATCGGCCATCGACCGAGCACCTACATCCTCAGCGATCTCTGCGAATGCCTTGAAGTCTATCTCTCGGGGATAAGCAGACGCTCCGCAGACGAGAAGATCTGGTTTATTTTTTCGTGCGAGCTCCTCGATCACACCATAATCAAGAGTTTCTGTGTCGAAGTCTACGCCATAAAAAGAGATATCATAGAATTTTCCCGACATGTTCGCCGGATCGCCATGGGATAGGTGACCGCCGTCGTTCAGGCTTTGGCTCATGATTTTGTCGCGCGGTTTCAGGCATGAGAGGTATACTGCTTCATTTGCTTGGCTGCCGGAGTGTGGCTGGACGTTTGCGTGTTGTGCGCCAAAAAGTTTGCAGAGCCTGTCGCGTGCTAGATTTTCGATCTGGTCATGGAACTCGCACCCTCCGTAGTAACGCTTTCCTGGGTAACCTTCTGCATATTTATTGGTCAGAATAGTACCCATTGCTTCCATCACTTCACGTGCTACAACATTCTCTGATGCAATAAGTTCAAGCCCCTCAACCTGGCGCTTGTGTTCTTTGTTGATCAGTTCGAAAATTTCCGGGTCAAATAGTGCCAGGGACGACATATTGTCTAAATGTTGTTAATGTAACGTGATAAAGGCGTCTACTCCTTTCCTAGAGCATCGGAGGCGAGCCTTATCATAGAGTACATGCCATCTGGTGTTGGATGAACTTCCAGCATCGGGGAGAACTCATGGACAGTTACACCTTTACGTATCAGATACCCGAGATAGGTACCAACCGTGCTGGTAGAGGGTGCAGATGTAGCAAAACCACAGATCACCCCGTCTTCCTTTGATACCGTGAGATGCATCGAGCCGACCGATCCGTCCGCTACATGCCAGAACGATTCGGGTCCGGCTATGTTTGGGGAGGAGAAGGTCACACCATCAATGCCTTTTTTCGATGGGCATATAGTATAATCCAGACCAAGTACGATCGTGAATGGGATCTGGGATAGATCCACACTGCGCGGCCGTCCAAGAATAGAATCTGCCGCTGCAAAGCCCTGAAGACGGGCGACCGGAGTGAAGTAAGGTGCTCCGGTCACATCTCCGGCGGCATAGATTCCCGGGATCGATGTCTCCATCTTTTCATCAACTTTGATCGAACCATCAGCATTTTTCGACATGCCGGTGAAAAATGAGGTCTCGGCTTTCATGCCGGTCGCAAATAAAACCGCATCAAAGGGAATATCATCCCCGTTTATTCTGATCCCCTCGACACGATCCTTTCCGAGAATCTGCTCGATATTCCCATATAGGATTGTGACATTCGAAAGATCTCGGTGTACTGCTTTCATCATCGCTTCGGGGACAACGGGCAGGAGGATACTTCTACAGATGATGGTCACGTCACATCCAAATGCCGCATAGATATAGGCGAACTCGACCGCAGATATCCCACCTCCGATAACCGCTATTCTTTTTGGAAGTTCCGGCATCGTTCGAATTGTCTTAGCCGTGTAAGTTCCGGGCAGATCGTTTCCTGGGATGTCTGGAAAATGTATGCCGGAACCTGCGGCGATGATAATGTTCTCTGCTTCGCGAGGGTGATTGTTTACGAACAGTTTTCCATCTCTGATTTCTGCCTCGGTCCCATACTCTATCACGACCCCTGCTGCTTTTGTTTCCCGTTCGAGAATGATCTCCAGTTTTCGCTGGATCCCTTCGAGTTTCTGGATGACATCAGGATACCTGACGGTCGCACCGCCATCAACAATCCCGGATTTTTTTAAAAAAGCTAGAGTATTGATGCTGCGGGCAACATCGTTCAACCCGCAGATAAGCATGCACCCGTCATGGATGCATGTCCCGCCGATCGCCTTCCTTTCAAGAAGGGTGACCTGCTTTCCTGCTCCGGCAAGGCGAAGTGAAGCCATCCTTCCGGCAGGCCCTCCGCCGATAACGTAGATCATCTCAGAACACTTCACAGCCTTCGTCGGATGGAAGGCTCAGTATCTCACCTGAGTATGCGTTCACTTCCACAATGTCCTTTTTTCCTCTGACCTGCCATATCGGTACATAGACCTTCTTAAACGTCAGTTCAATGTTGTCATCACTTGGACGGAAGTCCTTCTCTTCCGCAAAGATCGCGTCTCCGGCAGTGGTCTTGATCCTGACCCGGCGGGTGAGCTTCTTTATGAGTTCACTTCTGATCCGTTCTTTTGCTTGATCCAGATTGATGACAACGGTCATTACCTCTGCATCATGAGGTAGCTCGGCCTCTTGCGGGACGACATCGCCAAACTGTCCTGGAAGATCATTGATCGCATTGATCCAGCCCGATCCCTCATCGTCGAAGGAGACGCTCTTTCCTTTGTAGGTTGCCTCTCCGCCGCTTTTGAAGTGGTAATACCAGTAAGGGATCATGCGCAGAATGGTTGTTCCCTGCTGGCGGGCAACACGGGCAGCATCTTGTCCGGATACTCTGACCGGGAGAACAAGATCATATCCGATCGGCGTTTGTTTGGTACCTATATTTGTATAGGCATAACTGACCGCTCCCTCAATGTCGAATGGCATGCTCCATATACGTGCGGCAGCCGCATCTCCTATGTTTTTAATGAGCTTCTCCCTTGTCCAGAGATCAGACTCCTTAGGCTGGAAATAAGAGTTTCCAGTGAAAATAATCTTATCGCAGCGAACTTTTGTTCCGCTGAGATTGATCGTGTAGGGGGTCATGTCGAAGCGCTGAAGGAGATTTGTGTCGTCGGAACACATGACCAGGATGCATTTCGCACCCCGTACTGCCGAAAGATTGAACGGCGCCTCTTCATTCTCACAGTCATATCCGGCGGTTTCAAGAACGCGCCGTATCTCGGTCACCGCATGTGTGTGAATCAGTTCACCCATAATTAATTAGTATTGGTTCTCCAGTATCATTAAATCCGTTGTCTCGGTTTGGTGCTCTCGCTGATTCAATGAAAGAGCCGGTTCGCCGCAGGGACCCTTTTGTGTCCAGAGCATTTGACAAGTTCGAGCACCTTTTTTTCTATATCGTTTTTGGCTATCCCGCCGCTTTGTTCAAGCGAAATCAGCGCTGTATCCAACTCTGTATAACTCATTCCTAGCTCACCTTCATCGCTCTGCCCCTCCCAAAATCCCGCACTCGGGGATTTTTTGATGATCGATTCTGGGATCTCAAGTTCCTTTGCGAGAAGATACACATCCTTTTTCCAGAGATGGAGGAGTGGTTGGATATCTGCCGCAAAATCCCCCCACTTCGTTGAGTACCCAATCATATATTCGGTTTTATTTGATGTCCCGCAGACGAGATATCCACGGGCCGCGGCGATATTATATAATGTGATCATCCTAAGGCGTGCCGCCATATTTCCTCTGAGAACTGGGGAGTCGGTGATATGAGGTGCGGCAAGTAGAGCTGCTCTGACCTCTTCTAAGGGGACGGTGATCAGCTCCATTCCTAGGTTACGGCAGAGTTCTTCTGCATCCTTATGGTCTCCGGGATCGTTGGAGGCAACAGGCATATTCACTCCAATCACCCGTTCCGGAGAGACGGCTTTACAGCAGAGCGAACAGGCGACCGCTGAGTCGATACCCCCAGAGATACCAATCACCACTCCACTGGCGTTTGCTCCCCAGATAGTATTTCTGATGAGATCTTTTATTTTTACGATCTCACATCCTATACATTCACAGGTTATTTCGGTCATTTATCCTCTGATTTTAATGTGTCCAAGAGATTTTTCAGTGCGTAGTGTGTTCCGGGGTGGTCTCTGGTGAATTTTTCCAAAAATCCAGCAACGTCCCCGCTACCTTCGGGTCCGTGTCCGGTGTATCCATGTCGCTTTGCGTACCAAAAAACTTCTTTTGCCGGTATCACCGAGAAAGGAGCTATCCTTCCCTTTCTGGAGATGAGTAGACTTTCCTGTGTTCCTGCGCAGACCGACTCTAACACGTGGAGTGCCGCATCGTTCAGTGTTGTTGGTTCAAGGATCAGTGTAGCTTCGTCAGATCTTTTCACATAGAGCAGATCAACCCTTGCTGAAAGAAGATCTGCCAGAAATATCCGCAAGGCAAAACTTCGAAACGTTTTGTCCTCTTCCACAAAGAGTTTTGTTCCTGAGGGGAGACCTCCTTTGTGCCGGATCTCTCTTTTGGCTTTTGCCGCTATGTCGGTGGCAGCATGGAGCTCGCAAAGGGAGAGACCTGAGTAAGGTTGGGTCATGATCGCCTCTTTACTACATCTGCTGCATTTCATACAAGAAGTATGGGGTCTTCAAAGATATGGATATTCCCGCCGGATCCTTCGGTTCGGGAACATAGATATTATTAAAAAAAAGTTTTTCAGAGTTTACGACAGACCGTCAGATATCCTGTATGCGAGACGCGTGTTGAAGGTCTCGTTCCGCGCTTGCTTCGTGTAAGTTCCCGCTCCATACACTCAAACGTCAGAACCGACTCCTCGTCGAACAGTTCTCGGGCAGTGTCCATCACGCAGAAGGTCTGTTCGAGAAATGGTGTGTAGGTCGCAAAGTAGCCGCCTGTTTTTAAAAGCGGGTATGCATGTCGGATGTGTTCTGGCTGGATCTGCATGTCCAGATGAACTATATCGTATGGTCCGTCTGCGACCTCCAGAACATCACAAGCTCGGCATTCAACATTGTCTAGGTCTGCGTCCCGGATGTTTCCTTCTGCAATTTTAGAGAACTCCGGTCTTGCCTCGCAGGTGACGACTGTCCCGGCACATCCACCAAAGAAAATCGCCGCGATCCCAGATCCCGTTCCTGCATCCAACACGCGGTCACGCCTGCACATGCCTGTATATGCCATCACCATGCCGATATCCTTAGGCATCATAGGGGCTCCGGTCCGTTTCCCGTGTGAGAAAAAGTCAGTTGCCTTTGGTAGAAGAACCGTGAACGGTTTTCCAAGATGTGTCAAAACCGAATCGCCGCTTTCCAGTCCGGCGACCTCCGCCAAATCGACCATACCAAGATCCGTTGAGAGTTTTCCCTCGCCGGCTTTGACATAATACTCGCGTCCATGTCCGCGAACGATGACTCTGTTTGGCCCGATCATACTGCGGTCAATTTTAAAATTGCCTCAGCAATGTCCCCATTACATTCAGTAAGAGCGGCACGTGCGGCTTCTGGAGATACCGAGGTCTGTCCGGCAACGAGCTCCACATCCGACTCAGGGATCTCGACTGCTCCCTCTTCGAAGTGAACATCGCCGGTCAGCTGATACGATGTTTGACCCTGCATGGTGATCCCGACGACCTCGGCATTTTCGAAGACATAATTTCCGGACGCTGTGTATACCACAACTTTTGAGACATCTGCGATTTCGTCCATCTTCATGCCCATCTTCTTCATCGCTGCTTTCATCTGTTTGGGATTTACTCCTGGCATCATTTTTAGTTCCTTCCTTGTCTAACTTTTACTGCTGTTCCGTAATTAAATCCAATCATTTCGCTTCCGGAAAGTACAGCCATACCGGTGGCAATAAGATTGTCCGATTCATCAACAACAAACACTTCGTCTTCTGCGTGAATATTTGGATCACTCGATATTACGTGTTTTGCCATCGCATTTTTGCCGTCGGCAACAAACGGTACCGCATCTTCCATGATCACGACCCGGTTTGCCGGAGTCGGCAAAAATGTATGCAGGGCCTGTGCTCCGAGATAGCCGAGCGTGAACCGGCCGTCATTTGCTCGGACGGTGACTAGCCGTTCCTTTGTGAGGTTCACATATCGTACTCGCTTTGTGGTCGAGTATGAGAACGTGACCGAATCCGGAAACAGGGCTTCTCCAGCTCCTCTTCCGAACTGGAAGTCAGCGATCCTTCGGACCCTCTGCAAACTGCCCTTCGACAAGTTCGTTAACTCTTCTGATGAAATCATGCTCGCATCCTTTGGGGATATATGCGCCGGCTGCAATATTATGCCCTCCGCCTGCACCCCCAACCTCAGAGGCAGCTTTGACTAGGACCTCCTGCAGGTCGACCCCCTTGCGCAGGACCTTTTCATATGTACGCATCGAGACTTTTATGAGGTCAGGCTCGTCGGTAACACTGCACATCACGAGGATAGGTTTGTCGGTGTCAAGTTTTGACAGAGCCATGCCCGCGCCGATACCGGCGATGGTATCCGGGTATTTATCACCGGTATGGATAGACTGAATCGAGCCTAGGTCATCCACTCCTTTTTCAGTGATATACTCACAGAGTTCCCGGATGATGGATCTGTGGTGTCTGAGCATATGCTCGGCCTCTCGGTATTTTTGCCCCCGGTCGCCGAAACAGACCGCTTCACCGATTTTAGGCTTCGTCCACCTGCCGCAGGCATTCAGCATCGTTGCATATTCTGAAGCATTTCGAAGTGGTGTCTTTTCCATCTCTTTCGGGAAGAAATAATGTTCAGCAAACAACCCTTCTGTGGATTCTCCGTTTGCGATAACCTGCTCAGCGAGCGTGCTTGCAAGTGTTCGCATCTCCTCAGCGCTCAGCTCTTCCCAAATCCGTTGATCAGAAGGAGACTGGTAGATACCGGTCCTAGAAAGCAGAGCGGCAGCTTCGGCTGGTTTTCCGGATATCCCTGGTATTCCGGGATCATCTGCGTTCGAAAGGCAGATATGGAGTGGTCTAGTTGAAAGGCCGTAACAGTTTATTCCGCGGCTGATCTTTACTTGGCCGCAGTCAGCTCCGTCCTCCGCTATCCATCTGGCAACTCCAACCAATCCGCGATTTTCCCTCGCCATCATATCTCCGACGTTTCCCACAACAGATAGTTTTGCCAGATCCGTATTTGCCGCATCGAGCTTTCTCGCAACGAGATAGGCAATGCCCGCAGCGCTACATTTTGCGTAATCCTTTCCATAAAACTGTGTGTTGACCTGGAAGTAGTCGGTTCCGCCTGGGGCCGGTTGACTTATATGGTGGTCAAGAATGAGCACCCTTTCGGCGGAGATCCTTGCTTCTTCAAGCAAATTCTGTTGACCGCCGCCTAAATCGGTAAAGATCTTGAGAGTGTCGTCATCCGGGATATGCTTCATGGTCATCGGCTCGAGTTGGCGGACGAATACTGGTTTTACCGGGATCCCTAGTCGTGAAATTGCCATTGAGATGATAGCTTCGCTCGTGATCCCATCTGCGTCTATATGTGAGATGAGTGTGGCGGCGTCCGCTTCCTGAATTATCTTTGCGGCTCGGCTGACATCTTCAACAAATTCCATTCTTATCAGGTGAGTCGTGCATGGGGAAAAATCATTACCCACGCAGACCCACACTAACATATATGCGGGATCTGGTTCAGTTCGGTCTTTCTGGTGTTGTTTCAGCAGAGACTATGCGTATCGTAGATAAAAACGCCGATGATCACGGGGTCTTTGCGGCCCAGCGCATGGAGAGTGCTGGTTGCGTCCTTGCCGAAGCGGTTCGATCTGAGGATCCAGTGTCCGTGTCGATTTTTTGCGGAACCGGAAACAACGGAGGTGATGGTTTCGTTTGTGCCCGTCATCTTGCAAAGGAATATGCAGTAAAAGTTATCGTCGTTGGTAGCTCGAAGACACCCGAGAGCCGTGCGGCATTTTTCGCACTCTCTGGATGTCCGGTTGAGATCATTTCCTCATGGTCTCTTGCGGATTTCTCTGCCGATGTCATCGTGGATGCCTTGCTTGGTACTGGTGCATCCCTGCCTCTTCGGGAGCCGTATGGTTCTCTCGTGGATATGATGAATGCGGCCAAGGGTCGTGTCCTTGCCTGTGATATGCCGACTCCGGGGGTACGTGCCAATCGGGTGATCGCTTTCCATCTGGCAAAGACCGAAGGGGCTGAGGTATACAGTATCGGGATTCCGCTTGGGGCTGAGGTTTTCTGCGGAACGGGTGATTTTTTTTCAGTTCCGAAGAAACCGTCCGGAGCACATAAGGGTTGGGCAGGTCACGTTCTGGTTGTTGGCGGCGGGCCGTATCAGGGTGCACCGTTTCTGGCAGGGTGCGCTGCTCTTCGCTCGGGTGTGGATGTGGTTCGGGTGGCGGCTCCGGTCGATGGATTCATGCCTGATCTGATTCTCGAAAGACTACCGGGCAGCAAAGTGGGCAAAGAGCATCTGGGCGGTCTTCTCTCCCTTGCAAAAAATGCGGATGTGGTGATTGTCGGTCCAGGCCTTGGTACCGATCCGGAAAGTCTTGAAGTAGCGGCACAGGTGGTTTCCGCTGCAAAACGCGCGGTCGTGGATGCTGATCTTCTGCGTGATCCTCTACCTAGAGCGCGCGAACAGACGATATACACTCCGCATGCAGGCGAATTTACCCGCGTGTTTTGTCCATTGCCGGAAAAACTATCTGAACGGGCGCTCGTCGTCCGGGAAGTGGCGAAGCGTGCTGGCGGGATAATCATCCTGAAAGGAGAGACAGACATCATCTCGGATGGTTATCGAGTGAAGTTCAATCGGTCCGGTGCTCCCGGAATGACCACGGGTGGTACTGGGGATGTTCTCGCAGGAGTTTGCGGCGGCCTTCTTGCGCGGATGGATGCCTTTTCTGCGGCGTGTGCGGCTGTATATGCCGCAGGAAAAGCTGGAGAACTGGCTGATGAAGACACGGGAGACGGTTTAATCGCAAGCGATTTACTTAAGCACCTTGCATATATTCTGTATAAGGAGATTTGAAATGCCTATTTTTACTCATCTGAATGAAAATAATGAGGTCCACATGGTCGATGTGACGTCAAAGCCCGATGTTTCCCGTGAAGCTACCGCAAAGGGGAGGATATATCTGCGGTCCGAGACGCTTGCGGCAATTGCCGATGGAAAAGCCGTGAAGGGAAACGTTCTTGCTACTGCTCAGGTTGCCGGAACGCTTGCAGTAAAACAGACATGGGCCCTGATCCCGATGTGCCACCCACTCCCCGTTGGCGGTGTGAGCATCTGGTTTGAACAGACGAACGATTACATCGAAGCGTTCTGCCGTGTGAAGACCTATGGTAAAACAGGAATCGAAATGGAAGCTCTGACCGGAGTTTCTCTCGCACTATTAACGATCTGGGACATGGTCAAGTCCGCCGAGAAGGATGAAGCCGGCCAGTATCCTGTTACTCGCATCGAAGCGATCCAAGTCGTGGAAAAAATCAAGGGCAGCCCTGAGTGATCGTCTCCCTGATCATCAGGGATTATTTATACTACATAGCTCCTATAATATAGAGTTTACAGCTAGCCGTATCCTGATACGGTCTGTATATCACAGGAATGTAGCCTAGATGGCTGAACCTGAGGTGAAACCAACATATGTCGAAATCAATGTATGGATATGTCCGTGACGCGTGGAAGAAGCCCGCTGAGTCCGGAGTAAAGAGACTCCTTTGGGAGAGAATGCAGACATGGCGCCGTCAGGGTGCCGTTGTTCGACTTGAGCGTCCGACCCGTATCGATAGAGCACGGGAACTCGGATATAAAGCAAAACAGGGCATTATTGTTGTTCGTGCATCCATCCGCCGCGGTGGCCGCAGAAAATCGAGATACATCCGTGGACGCAGAACCAACCGTATGGGAATGCGCAAAGCAACCCCCGGCAAGAACCTGCAGTCTATCGCAGAAGAGCGCGCAGGAACCCGCTACCCGAACATGGAAGTGTTAAACTCCTACTGGGTCGGTCAGGACGGAAAGAGCAAATACTATGAGATCATCCTCGTTGACAGAAACAGCCCGTCTGTTCTCGCCGACAAGAATCTCGCATGGGTTGGAACCACCCGTGGACGTGTGTACCGTGGAAAGACCTCCTCGGGAAGAAAGGGACGCGGACTCCACAACCGTGGAACCGGAACTGAAAAGTGCCGGCCAAGTCTCACCTCCCATAAGAACCTGGGTAAATAACCCTGTTCTCATTTTTTTCACATCATGACAACAGACGCATGCGTGTATGCGAATGAATCATCACACACAACGCTTCGTCGATTTGCTTTGACCGCCGCTTCCTGCGGTTTTTCCCGTATCATCGCCTGTGATCCAATCGAGGATGTCTCAGAGTATGCCGGCGTTTCTATCCAAAAAGGTAAATTGATCGGCAAGCTGAATGGAAAGGCATTCTTTGATGCGGTAAAAAAGACTCCTGCCGGAACCGTCGTGTTCGTGCAGGTCGGCGAAAACAATTTCAATCGTACGGCGATCACCACTAAAGGTGTACATCTTCTGACTGGTATTGCGGATCTCCCAAAAGGCGGGTTCGATCATATCGTTGCAAAGATGGCGGCGCAGCATAACACCGGGGTCATTCTGGATTTTTCCCGAATCATTGACCCAAAGACTCGGCGAACAGCCCTGTCTCGGTATGTCGAGATCCTTGCATTTCATCGTAAATATCAGTTCCCGCTTCTTATCGCAAGCGGTGCCTCTGAATGTCTCGGTCAGAAAAATATCACGGAGATTGTTGCTCTTGCTGCTCTTTTTGGCATGACTCGTTCAGAGGTCGAAACATCTCTGAACTCTATTGACGGTATTCTTTACCCAAAAAAGACGGTCGAGATCGTGGAGGCAGGACAATGAGCGTCCTTCCTCCAACACTTCGCGAGAACTGGCGTTATGTCCTCTTTCGGGTCATCACTGAGGTGGACCCGACCCAAAAGGATATCTATCGAATCTTGGCAGACTCGGTCACCTCACTATTCGGAGACGTTGGAGCTGCAAAGATGCACCCCGCGGTCGTCTGGTCTGAAGGGGAGTATGCCATTGCCCGGTGTTCTCGCGGATATGAAGAGTCTCTTATCGCTTCACTGACGGTGATTACTAAGATCTGCGGCGAACCGGTTGCATTTCGATCTATCGCCACATCGGGCACTATCCTCTCACTGAAAAAGAAGGTCATTCCCGAGATCGCTGATGATACCACATATTCGGGGTATCTGTGTGCAGGTAAGAAGGTTGATAATCTCTCAAAAGAGAATGGGCATAGATATCTAACTAGAGATGATATAATTAAGGAGTAAAAATGCAGCCACAACAATATCAAATGGGCGGATATGATCGTGCCATCACGATGTTCTCCCCCGATGGACGTCTGTATCAGGTCGAATACGCTCGTGAAGCGGTCAAACGGGGGACGACTGCGGTCGGGATCAAATGTAAAACAGGAGTTGTACTTCTCGTTGATAAACGAGTGAACTCTCGTCTTCTGGAACCCTCCTCGATCGAAAAGATCTTCCGGATCGATGAACACATCGCTGTCGCATCTTCGGGTCTTGTCGGTGACGCACGGATCCTTGTTGATCGTGCTCGTGTCGAGTCCCAAATCAATAGAGTCAGCTACGGCGAACCGATCGATGTGGAGACTCTTGCAAAGAAACTTTGTGATCACATGCAGAGCTACACTCTGTTTGGCGGAGCACGTCCCTACGGTACGGCACTTCTGATTGCCGGGGCGGAGTCCTCCCCAAGTGGACCAAAGTATCATCTCTTCGAGACCGATCCTTCAGGTACCCTTCTGGAATATTCTGCCACCGGTATCGGTATTGGCAGACCCGCTGTCATAAAACTTTTCGAGCAGGAATACAAAGAAAGTCTCTCCGCTGAAGAGGCAGTTCAGCTCGGCATGAAGGCCCTGCATACCGCCACCGAAGGTAAGTTCGATATGAACACCGTCGAGATCGGTATCGCCGGCGAATATTCAAAGAAGTCCTCCTCCAAAAAGGAGAGCGAGAGTCCGAACGGAACTAAAATATCGACCCTCTCATTCAGAAAACTGAATGCGGATGAATTAAAGGCAGCTGTTGCCAAATTTTCCAAGACAACTTCTGCGAAAAAGGAGTGAGTTTATCAAATGATTTCCCTTGATGATTCAGTAACTGCCCGTCTGGAATCACACGGACTGAAATTTGAGTTGTTGGTCGACCCTGAGCTTGCCGATAAGATGCGGCACGGAGCAGACTATGACATAGAAGATATTGTTGCAGCGATGTATGTATATGAAAACGCTTCACGCGGAGATAAGTCTCCTGACGAAGATCTGCTGAAAGTGTTCAAGACCACCGAGTTTTCGGAGGTCGCAAAACATATCATTCTGAAAGGCGAAATCCATCTGACGACTGAGCAGCGGCGTCATCTGATAGAGGAAAAACGCAGACGCGTTATCTCCTTCATCGCACGAAATGCTGTGAATCCTCAAACAGGCCTCCCCCATCCACTCATGCGGATCGAAATGGCTCTAGAACAGGTCAGGATAAATTACGATCCGTTCAAGTCGGTGGACGATCTGGTGAAAGAGACCGTAAAAGCGTTGCGCCCCATCCTTCCGATTCGGTTCGAAGAACGGCGTATCGCCGCCAAGTTCCCGATGGACTTTGCGGCAAAAGCGTACGCGTCCATCTCCAGCGCGCCTTATGTCACAATGGACAAAAACGAATGGCAGAGTGATGGATCATGGATATGTGTCGTGACGATTCCGGCCGGCATGCAGGAAGAGTTCTTCAATTTGGCAAACGCTGCGGCGAAAGGTGATGCTGAACTCAAGATACTTGAGTAACGCATACTATTAAAACAACTAAGAACGAATATTACTAGATATTTCTGGAGGAATAAAAAATGGCATCTAAGAGTAAACATGTTGCAAAAGGACGCGTCACCGGCAGTGCCGGACGCTATGGTCCAAGATACGGTCGTTTTGTCCGCAAAATAGTCAATGAGAGTGAAAAGATCTCCCGCGCGAAGCACCTGTGCCCAATGTGCGATACGGTCGCTGTAAAGCGTATCGGTACCGGCATCTGGGAATGCAGAAAATGCGGATACAAATATGCAGGCGGCGCCTACGTCCCGCAGACCCCCGGCCTTAAGGTCGTTCTTCGTGCCATCGAGACCAAAGGAGTATAACCTAATGGTTGCTTATAAGTGTGCCCGCTGTAAAAATTTGGTTGACATCGGCACGAACATCCGTTGTCCCTTCTGCGGTCACCGTATTCTTTTCAAAGCCCGCGGAGCTGGCACGAGAGAACTTAAAGCCAGATGACTATCGTAACTTCATCGCGCAAACCGGTTGCGGAGGTCCGAAAACTAGCAAAGGAGATTGCCTTTGCTCTGGACTTACCGTATGTTCAGCGTGGTAAATCAGGTATTCATGATATAGGGGGAGATGATCCCCGTGTTATTTTTCTATCGGGCTCGAAACGGCAAGGTCCAGTATTTGATCTGATGTTCAATGGCTCCTTGGTTTTCTCTATGCTGATAACCAAGGTGATAGAGTCCGAACGTACCGGACTGTTTACCAAAGGTTTTCTCACCCGGGAAAAAGACCTGTTCGATCACCTCTCGCCGCATGTTCCCATCACCTATGATGAGACTGCTGACGGTCCGATCGTTTTTTGCGGCACTCAGAAAAGACAGTACGTTTTGCAGGTCATGGTATGAACCATACTGCAAACTTTGTCTTTGAAACCCCATTTGCAGCGAAATTGTATGAAGTTCTTGCCCCGGAGATTGCCAGTGATCCCGGGGAAAAATCCAACATGCGGCTCACCCGCGATGACTCTTCCGTGTATCTCTTTGTAGAAGCGGAGGATGCAGCGTCCCTTCGGGCGTCCCTCAATATGTGGCTGCGGTTGGTCAATGTATCCCATGAAGTATTGGAGTTGTAAAAAATGACAGCACCCCAGCAGACGGCGGGTATCCCGCCCCAGATTCAGCAGCAGCTTGGAATGTTCCAGCAGATCCAGCAGCAGCTTCAACAGGTATCGTCCCAGAAAATGCAGTATGAGATGACGCTCCGTGAAACGAAGCGTGCCCTTGAGGAGGTCGAGTCCACGCCGGATGAAGCAGTGATTTTCTCAGCAGTAGGTTCAATCCTCATTCAGAAAGAGAAGGGCGTCGTGAAAACAGAACTTGAGGAGAAGATCGATTCTCTTGAACTTCGCGTCAGTTCTATGGACAAGCAGGAAAAGGCTATGACCACAAAAGCGACTCAGCTCCAGAAGCAGATCCAGGAAGCCATCAGCACTGGTGTTCCGACTGCTCAGTAACTTTTTTTAAAAAAAATTATTTGCTAAGACAGAGGAACAGATCCTCGTCGGCAGGAATAGTTTCGATCCTACAGTTCTCGCATTTGATATAGGGGTATCCGCGCACGAGCACGACCGGCACGCCTTCTGAGGACTCGCCCATCAGAAGTTCCGCCGTGGAAGCGAGTGAATCGGCTATGGCTCGTCTCGTCACCTGAAGTTTATTCCCGTACAGATCCGGCTTTCCCCGCTCGTCGGTGATTGGCAGTATCCCTGAACAACCAATCGCCACTCCGGAGACTCCAAGACGCATCGAGTGGGTCCGGGAGTCGATGATGACGACGGCAGCGTCTTTTCCAGTCCGTTCGCGGATCTGGTCCCGCAGTCGCCGGGCACTTGCCTCCGGATCTACCGGAAGCCGGGTCACCCATCCGTCAGGGGCGTTCGACTCATCTACCCCGGCGTTGGGGAGAATAAGATCCCATTTCCCGGCGAGAAGATATCCTGGGATGCCGCCGACTATCGTATCGCTCTCATCTAGGATGACCTCAACGAGGCGGGGGTCCATCTGATACTTCTCCGCGAGGCTGTATGCCTCATCAGACGGGGTGACGTCATCCAGTTTCACGCTGCGTCCTTCGGTCGTAGAGAGTGGGGACTCGGCGAACAACAGAATATCTCCATCTTCTATTATCTTTGCGTCAGTATCTTCAAGGGAAGATATGACTCGGCTGATAATATCATCGCCGGATACAAGAAGGCCTGTAGAAACTCCGTATACAGAAAAAAAACCCGACATATGAGATAGATATGTTTTGAGATATTATGAGCTTTCGGATAAAAAATTATTTTGTGGAAAAGACCCGGATACTCTTCTCAGCAAAATCCAGGATCTTTTCCGGATCCTGTGCGGCATCGATCAGCAGGAACCGTTCCGGATCTTCGTTCATGCGTGCGATGTAGCATTTCTGGACCTCTTCGAGATTCTCTACTTTCTCAAAGTGATCCTTTACCTCTCTCCCGGAAAGCCGGCTCACTGCGACTTCCGGCGCCAGCAGAAGGAGGATCGTCAGGTCAGGGCGGATCGACCAGTCTTTGTGCACGGCAGTCAGCCATGCTTTAGGATCGGGATGAACATTTTTCAGCGAGTTCTGCTGGTAGGCAAACCTGCTGTCTGAGTACCGGTCGGATATGACCAGTCTTCCCTCCTCCAGCGCCGGGCGGACGACCGTCGCTAGATGAACTGCGTGGTCGGCGACAAACAGAGCTGCCTCCACGAGTGGGTCGCCCCTATTATGGATAACTTCACGCACCGCGTCCCCAAGATACGGACTCCCCGGTTCGCGGGTAAACAGGGGGTCGAGGTCGGAGAGTCTCTCCTGTAGACCTTTAAACAGGGTCGATTTTCCCGACCCGTCGATTCCTTCTAGCGTGATTAGCAAAATGTTCCCTCGTGAATGATACTGATTGGAATCTTTCCTTTATGGACGGCTGTAGAAATGATCACGCCGTCATATCCTGCATCGCAAAGGATCCGAAGATCCGTTTGTGCGTTCACGCCGCCTCCGTAGATCAGCGGCTTCTGTGTTGCGGCACGGATCTGCTTTACAAAGTCGAGATCTACTCCTGTTTCGGTACCGACCGAGGAGATGTTAAGGAAAATAATACCGTCAAAGGCATAGCTGTCCGCCTCGCGAATCACCTCGATCGGATCACGACCGGAAGGAATCACCTTTCCATCCTTAACATCGACACTGAGGTATCCGCCGGAAAATTCCTCGAATGGGGCGTCCGCCGTCTCGGTCCCTACGACGTTCTGGACACCCGGTAGATACTCTTCAGGAATACTGCAGCCCCGATCAACCCAGAGCTTCTCAGGGGTCGATTTAAGTCTCAGGATCGTCTCGGTATGATCTCCGCACAGTCCGATCCGGTCAAGATCGGCCACATACGCGTATCTGGGCTTCATCACAGACATGTATGAATGCGGTTCGGCCGAGGGGGAAAGCCCCCAAGTCAACGGCCGGTACTCTTCCCTATTGCCACTTTTCCCGTGGACGACATATCCGTCCATCAGGTCCATTGCTAAAATAACGTTCATTTATCTTTTCATAACTTTTCTGATCAGATCTTCTTCCTTTGTGAAGTAGAGCGAGTCGTGACCTTTCCATGTGCCGCACCCGGAGAACTTCACTGCCGGGATCCCGTTGTTGCTTTCTCCCATAATGAAGTTGGAGAAAGCAGCGATCTCATCCACCACGGCCTCTTCGGTTATCTTCAGCTCCAGACCAAAGAGATCATGGTCTCCGCGGAAGTCACGAATCGCGGTCATCCCGGCCCAACCGATCGCGTTGCCGCACTGACCGCGGCGAAATGCCCTACCGCAGGTGTCGGTAACGATCACGCCCACATCCTTACCAGTGATTTTTTTGATAGCGATCTGGATCTCTCTGCACTCAGCTGCTGGATCTTTCGGGAGGATGATGATATTTTCCCCTTCTATATTGCTGTTATCCACACCAGCGCGCACACCAACATGGCCACAAGGGACTTCGGAGAGGATGAATGGATACTCCATAATGATCTCGGAGGACGAATCCAGGATTCCCTGAATGAATCGCGGATCTTCTTTCGTGAGCCCGGAGATGCGCAATGCGTCTGGAGATGGCGTGATATCGGCGAGGGCGCGGGTATATCCCTTTGCCTTTGAAACGACTGTTGAGGCGATACAAAGTATATCCCCATCCTGAAATGTGGCATTTTTGCAGATTATTGCTGGAAGATCATCGCCTTTCTGAATGAGCGGGATCCCTGAAATTCCCGTTACCTGAACTGACATAGACATTTCATATTTACCTCTCGGGTAATAAAATCAAGGGTTTAGATACCGGGGGAATCTTTTTGACTCCTTGCGCTAATCATCATTTGATATCTATGAGTACCTACCGGGTTATCCGTTGCCCCGGGTGTCGTCAGTTCACCTACACCGACTATTATGGAAAGTGGAAACTCTGTCCGGTCTGTGGAGAGGTGATCTCTGTTCGAAATGTTCCGGTGTATCTGGAGGTTAATGATTTTTCTGAGGCAGAACAGCTCATAAAAGAGGTCCAACGGTATCTGTCCCATACTGGACGGCTCGATCTGGCGAAGGAAGAGGTCGATTTGATCCGGGAACGGTATCTAGAATGGCTGAATGACCCGGCCGCATGAGGGTCGGATTTACCAAAGTTTTCCGCAATGTGGGCAGAGTATCGCCAATCGCCGGCCGCATCGTGGACAGTAGAGTTTTCCTCGCGTGTCCACGGTCAGTTCGGTGCCGCACTCTCGACAAAATATCTCGCGTTTAAAGCCGCATGTGTGCTGAACTACCATAGAATATAATTGTTCATTCATCTACATTAATGCGAAGGTTCTTTTTGATCTCATGCTAATATCATAAAGTCAAAATAGCGAGGGTTGCCAAGCCAGGTCAACGGCGCAGGGTTTAGGACCCTGTCTTTAGGAGTTCAAGGGTTCGAATCCCTTCCCTCGCATCACTTTTTTTTCTCTTCAGGTATTTTCTGTTTATCTGGTTGAACTGGTCAGGGTGCCGGATTCTGTCTTTTGTCCCTCTTCATTTAGCTTCACCTCGATTTTTTGGGGTCGGTGTGACAAATATCCCTATCGTCAGGATACGTTTTTTTGCATGAGAAACGCATATATAAGTACTATGAAAACCTTGCAGGAGTATCTTAACGCCTCACATGCCCCTGAAGATCTGGGGAAAATAATTACACTGATCGCGGATCAGGCTGGGCCAATTCGTTCCGCATTCATCAGTAACCAAAATTATGCGGGTTCCACCAACTCCTCTGGCGAGGATCAGGCAGAAATGGACACATGGGCCGACGCCCATATCACCTCTGTTCTTCAGAAGAGCAGGCTTGTCCGCGCCCTAGCCTCCGAGGAGCAGGAGGATATCGTGCAGATGTCCCCTTCCGCGAAGTATTCGGTCGTGATGGATCCTCTTGACGGCTCATCGCTGATCAAGGTGAACCTGAGCGTCGGAACGATTGTCGGGATCTATGAAGGCGATGTTCTTCAGGCGGGAAACCAGCTTCGTGCCGCGTTCTATATGCTTTACGGTCCGATGACCACACTGACTATCTCTCTAGGGAACGGTGTCTCGACCTTTGCGCTGAATGCAGAAGGGATCTATGTCCTCTTAAAAGAGAATATTCGGATCCCGGAAGGAACTCTTTGCGGGAGCGGAGGTCTGCGACCTGAGTGGATCCCAAAACATCTTCAGTATATGAATGAGATCGAGTGCGATGGTGGGAAGAACCGGTACTCTGGCTCCTTTGTTGCCGACTTCCACCAGATCTTGGAGTATGGGGGGGTGTATGCCTATCCAGCCACAATAAAATCGGCTTCCGGAAAGCTGCGGCTGGTCTTTGAGATCAACCCGATAGGGTTCCTCGCGGTTCAGGCTGGAGGCGCGGTTTCGAATGGTGAATCCTCGACCTTGGATATCGTGCCAAAAAAGGTTCATCAGAGAACGCCGGTGTATGTCGGTAGTAAAGGAATGATCGCCAAGATCGAGGCGATCCGCTGAGTATGAGGACAACGATTTCGGTCTATGCAAAATCAGTTGGCGGCGTCTGTGAGACCACTCGGGTCTTTCCAGATATCCTTCAGATGGCGGCAAAGATGCTCAAAAAGGAGGAAGGTGGGGCTTTTATCGATTCCTTTGTTACCCACACGGCCGATCGTTTGGTCCTCATGATTACGCATGATCCAGATTATCTGCCTGATGATTTCATTGGAGAGGCCTTTTTAACGGCTCAGGAGATGTCTGAGAAACGTCATCTTTTCTGTGGTGCCGATCCTGTTTCACTCTGCCGTATCACGATCGAAGAGCGAGAGAACGAGCCGCTCATTTTGTTTATGGCAGGGTCGGATATGGTTCCGTGGGGTGAGGTGATGCTCCCAAATCAGAATACTGTCTCGAACGGAGTCTTGTTCCTCACTCGTGCCGGAGGGGATTTTCCGTCCACGTCTGAGTTTTGTGAACGATTCGCGCGCCGCGGTCTAAATCAGCAGGGGATCAGCCCGTTAAGCCTCTGTGATTCATTGAATGTCAGATCAACGGTCATACCTGTTGTCGGACTCGGCTTTTCGCTCTGTAACGGAAAGCTAACCGGGCCGGTGGACCTCTTTGATACGCCGCTGTTTGACGCCCCGAGGTTTTGGGCTTCAGACCGGCATGTTGAGTAAGGGGACGAATAGACCCTATTTCCTCTCTCTTTTTTCGTATCTTTTTTAGTGGATATGTCTCGTGATTGCAATATCCTGTTTTTTCTCTTGGCACCGCTAATCATATATCAGAATGGCAAAACGCGGCCTGGAAAAATATGTGACCTATCCCTTGATTGTTCCGACGGAACAGTCTGGAACAATTCAGGTAAACATCGCGTTTCCGTATCGTCATCTAAACTATTCTTTTACAATAGATGTACCCCTGTCCCTTTATGAGGGTGCGAGGCTTTCGGGAAAGTCTGCCCGGGTCCCTGCCGGGATCCAGGACGCCTGGCTAGCCGGTTATTACAAAGCTTTTGCGCTCGACTCTTCTCAATCAAAGGTGTATCAGACGCTTTTATCACAGTTTCGCAAAATAAGTAACGAGTATAACCTTAATGGTGATGAATATCTGGAGCTTTTGACTGCATATGTCCAGTCGCTCCCGTATGACACGAAAAAACTATCTTCGATAGAAATAGCTCCCCGTTTTCCGGTCGAAACGATCGTTGATGGGACCGGGATATGCAGTGATAAATCACTTCTCCTTGCAGGCCTCCTCTCTCACGAGGGCTATGCGATATCAATTCTTCAGTTTGGAAAGGAAAATCATCTGACTGTCGGGCTTCCCGCTCCTGATGGTTATGATTTTGCCGGATGTGGTCAGTCAGTTGTTGAAACTACTGCTATATCGTATATTGGTCATCCCGCTGGAGAATATGCTGATACAACATCCAGACCTAAGGTATTCCCCATTGGTCATGGGACAAAACGATATGGCTGCATTCGTGAGGTTGCTAAAATTCGTGCCACTCTCACCTCGCTCAACGAAAAATTATCCGAGGATGGGACACTTACCTGTGAGATCGTTCGTCTTCATGAGAAACTTCTCCTGCTAAAAGAGGAATTGGCCGAGTCTCGGGATGCTCTCCCAGTCCTACTTGCCGAGGGCAAAACCGTTGAGCGTGAAAATCTTCGTTGTATCCATAACAAAAACGTCGAGCGTTTAAAAAAGATGCTTGAATCATACAACAAACTCGTCGAGGAGTATCAGAAGCTTGCCGGACTCGCTGAGTTCATCCAGCACAACCGACTAGATCGTCCGGCAGTCTCCCTAAAACTCAACGCATTGGATGAATAGTGCCTCGATTGTGTGGGAGGATTATATGTGAAGAAAAACAAAATCTATTCCACATGTTGACCGAGGAACTCCCAAAGACCTACGATTTTGCCTCTGTCGAAAAACGCTGGCTTGACCAGTGGGACGACAGTGACTTTTATTTCGATAAAAACTCAAAAAAACCTCAATACATAATAGATACTCCTCCACCTTATCCGACAGGAAAACTCCACATTGGCCATGCTCTTAATTGGGTCTATATGGATATCATCGCCCGTTACAAACGCATGATGGGTTTTAATGTGATGTTTCCTCAGGGGTGGGATTGTCACGGACTTCCGACCGAGGTAAAAGTTGAAGAGACCCATCACATCACAAAGAATGATGTATCGCGTGAAGAGTTCCGGGAAATGTGCCGGGAACTCACCGTCGAGAACATCACGCGAATGCGGCAGAGTCTGCGGACGATGGGATTCTCCATTGACTGGAGTAATGAATACATCACGATGGAGCCGTATTATTACGCAAAGACCCAGCTTTCATTTTTGCGTATGCTCAAGGCTGGTCAGATTTATCAGGATGAACATCCGGTCAACTTCTGTACCCGCTGTGAAACGGCGATTGCCTTTGCTGAAGTTTCGTATTACGAAGGCGAGACGTATCTCAACTTCTTCGACTTTGATGGCATTGAGATCGCATCGACCCGTCCAGAACTTCTCGCTGCTTGTGTTGGGGTCGCGGTCCATCCGGATGATGAGCGATACAAATCTATCGTAGGGAAAACGCTCAAGGTCCCGATCTTTGGTCATGATGTTGTCATTGTCGCAGATGATGCTGTGGATATGGCTTTTGGATCAGGCGCTGTTATGATCTGTACATTTGGTGATAAGACCGATGTGTTCTGGTGGAAAAAACACCACCTCCCGCTTAGAAAAGCTCTTACGACCAACGGCACAATGACCGCGATCTGCGGAAAGTATGAAGGCATGCCTTCTAAGGAGTGCCGTGTAGCTATCCTTGCAGATATGAAGGAGCTTGGCATTCTCAAAGATCAGAAAAAGACTGAGCAGCGAGTCGGTGGATGCTGGAGATGCAAGACCCCGATCGAGATTCTTTCAGAAAGACAGTGGTTCGTGAAGGTGAACAGCGGGGAGATCGTCAAGGCTGCCAGAGAAATCAAATGGTATCCTGAACATATGCTCCAGCGTCTGGAAAACTGGGCAGAACAGATGGAATGGGACTGGTGTATCTCCAGACAGAGATTGTTTGCGACCCCTATCCCGGTATGGTTCTGTGATAAATGCGGTGAAGTTATCATTCCCGACGAGGCCGATCTCCCTGTTGATCCAACCGTTGACAAACCAAAACATGCATGCCAAAAATGCGGTGGGACTGAGTTCACCGGCGAGAAGGATGTTCTTGACACCTGGATGGATTCATCCATCACTGATCTTCACGTCACTGGATGGGACGGCAGCGGGAAACCTCCGTTCTTTCCGGCTCAGATCCGCCCACAGGGCCACGATATCATCCGCACCTGGGCATTCTATACTATTCTTCGAAGTGTTGCTCTGCTTGGTGAGAAACCGTGGGATGGAATACTGGTCAATGGGATGGTCCTTGGAGAAGACGGTTTCAAGATGTCAAAATCCCGTGACAATGTTATCGGCCCGGAGGATGTTATGGGACCCTATGGTTTGGACGCCCTTCGACAGTGGGCTGCTGCAGGATCATCAACAGGTCAGGATATTCTTTTCACCTGGAATGATGTGGTCGCCGCATCCAGATTCCAGACAAAGATGTGGAACATTGTCAGGTTCTCCCTGATGCAGATCCAAAAAGACTCTATGGTGCCGGAAACGGATGCTCCGTCAACGCTTATTGATCGGTGGATGCTTGCAAACCTCTCCAAGACTATCGTCGAAGTCACCGAGTCGATGGATGCTTATCTCTTCGATAAAGGATTGAAAACGATTCGTGACTTTGCCTGGAGTGTGATGGCAGATGAATATCTTGAGTTCATCAAAGGCAGGCTTTACAGTGAGGATCCATTACGTGCCGGTGCCATCTACACGCTAAAGACGACACTTGATGCACTATGCACAATGCTCTCCCCTTATGTTCCGTTCTTTGCTCAGGAATGCTACCATCATTTATCCGGTGGAAAACGAATAATCGATCATCCCTGGACGACCTTCACCTACATGGATGAGGATGCTCTGCGCGATGGGGATCTCATTGTAAAGATCGTCAGTCTTCTGCGGAAGTACAAGCATGATTCTGGTCTTGCACTCAACGCTCCTCTTGGAAATGTCACAATCTATACTCCCTCACATGATATCGACGACTCTGGTGACCTTGGCAGGACCATGAACGCAGTTGTTTTCTGGAAAGCAGAGGAACCGGCGCTTGAAAAGACGGTTGGTGATGTTGTGTTCAACAAAGGCGTGGTCGGTAAAAATCTCCGAAACAAAGCCGGTGCATTCATGACTGCCGTTAATGCCCTTTCGGATGCAGATAAGATCACCCCACCAGTGTCGATCATTGTTGACGGTGAGGAGATCAGTGTACCCGAAGGAGCTTGGTCCACCTCTTACATTTATTCAGTTTCCGGCGAATCGGTCGATGTCATTATGCTTGATGATGTGATGATCACCATAAAACGCACCTGATTTTTCAGGTGTACCACGTTTTTTATATTCTTCCCTCTAACTTACTAAGCACATGTCTGAAAGCTACGCATGTGGGACTTCACTGAAACCACTTCTGGGAAGTACCGTAGGATCCGTCTTGAACAGCATTGCGGCTAAATATCCCTGCAATGATGCTCTAGTTTCCTTTCATCCGAATCCATACAGTAAACGTTGTATGTCTGCCGCGGCAAATTACTGCCACGAAGGACTCGTATCCGACGAACCGAACTCGTATCGTGAGTCGGGGCTAACGCTAACAACTGTTGGGTCTAAGGTTCTCCGCTATACGTGGGCGGAGTTCCTTGCTGAAACGAATGCCGTAGCAAAAGGTCTTATGATGCTTGGTGTAGAACACGGGACCCGTGTTGCGATTTGGGCAATGAATTATGCCGAGTGGGTACTTGTACAGTTTGCGACCGCAAAAATCGGCGCTATTATGGTCAACATCAACCCAGCCTACCGAACATTCGAGCTGGAATATTCTCTCAAACAATCTGAGGTAGATACCCTGATTTTGCAGGGCAAGTTCAAAAATTCCGATTATGTTGGCATGTTCTACGAGGCATGCCCCGAAGCATTCGAGGCAAAACCAGGGAAGATCCGGTCCGAGAAGTTTCCCTATTTGCGAAATGTCGTTTTTATGGGTGAGATCATCTACAACGGTATGTACCGCTGGAGTGAACTTCTTGAGATGGGGGAGTATGTCTCCGACTTCGAGCTGGAAAACCGTGAAGAGAGCGTTTCGTTCGATGATGCACTGAATATCCAGTATACCTCCGGGACGACTGGATTCCCGAAAGGAGTCGTCCTCTCTCATCACTCTGTGTTAAACAATGGGATGTCCATCGGAGCTGGTATGGGTTTTACTGAAAATGATAAACTCTGTATTCCAGTGCCGTTCTATCACTGTTTCGGGATGGTCCTCTCAAATATTGCCTGTGTGACTCATGGTACAACAATGGTTATTCCATCTCCATTTTTCGATGCCGAGGCTGTTCTTCGTGCGGTCGAATCTGAGAAATGTACAGCTCTTCACGGCGTTCCGACCATGTTCATCGCTGAACTGGAACACCCGAACTTTGATCGGTATGATTTATCGAGTCTTAGAACCGGTATTATGGCAGGTTCGCCATGCCCAATCGAGAGGATGCGGGAGGTCGCCACACGAATGAATATGAAAGACATAGTCATCGTCTACGGCCTTACCGAAACTGCCCCTGGGATCACCATGTCCACCACCTCCGACACTCTCGAGAACCGTGTTGCTACCGTCGGCAGAGCGTTTCCACACACCGAGATCAAGATCACTGATCCGAAGACCGGACGCATCGTATCATTCGGTGAAAAAGGTGAGATATGCGCACGTGGTTACATGAAGATGAAATGTTACTACAACAATCCGAATGCAACAAAGCAGGTCATTGATAAAGACGGTTGGCTTCACACAGGTGATCTTGGAACTATGGATGAGGAAGGCTACGTTCGAATGACGGGCCGCCTGAAAGAGATGGTCATTCGCGGCGGAGAAAATCTTTATCCAAGGGAAATCGAGGAGTTCTTCCACCTTCACCCGAAGATCTCCGATATCTATATCATTGGCGTACCTGACGCAAAATACGGAGAGGAGCTGTGTGCATGGGTGAAAGCAGAACCAGGAACAACATTAACTGGTGCTGAGATCCGGGCATTTGCCGATGGGAAAATTGCCCGTCACAAGATCCCGCATTACTATAAATTCGTCGACTCATTCCCAATGACCGTCACAGGAAAGATCAAAAAGGGCGAAATGCAGGAGATCTCCATCGCCGAACTTGGTCTTTTAGATGTCGCGAAGATAAAAACTGCTTGATCCGAAAAAGAAAGAGAGATATACTTCAATCTCTCATAATTTTCTTATGAAAAAAATTCTTTTTGCAGCATTACTTGTTGTCCTGCTTGTATCTGTAGGATCTGCGGGTTGTATCGATAGTGAACCTATTGTTGGCGACTGGCTCGTGTATGGTACCGATATTCCTGTTGTATTCAATGGGGATGGAACTGGGACCATGACAATCAGCTTCTTTGGCATCACATCCACTATCCCTATGGGTTGGGAGAAGGTCAATGAGAAGACCTATAAGATCACTGGAACTACTGAAGCTTTCGATGCAGGTACCTATGCACTTTCATCTGATGAGAGGTCTCTTGTGGATGTCTCCACTGGAATTATCTCCTTTGTTAAGATATCATAACCCATATTTTTTTAAAATATCTTCTTCAGACGTGATCGGGTGCCTGTTTTTATGGCTTAGAATTCCCATTTCCATCCATCTGTTTTCATTAACTTCTCAACGTTACGATACTCTGGCATCAATCGTTCTACTTCTTCCCAGTATGTTTTTTGATGATGACGGAACTTGAGGTGAACAATCTCATGGATTACCAGATATTCCGCCACAATCTTTGGCGCGAGTAACACACGTGCATTGATGATTATCCCGTTTTTTGGTGTGCAGCAGCCCCATTTTTTCTTTTGAAGCCTCATGCGCAGATTTGGCTTTTCCACTCCGGTAAGCTCAGCATACATCTTCACAAAAGAATCCAGAACCGTCACCCCAAGGCGTCGATATAAAAGCATCACCTGATTCCGTGCGATAAGTTCGGCGTCATCCGGCGAAAAAGATCCAGGTATGGATATTTTGAGATATTTTCCTGAAATTTCTGCCCGTGAGGGACCTGTGCTGCGTGCAATTATCAGCGTGTCTCCGAAAAACGGTATCAGATCTCCCTCTGCATATCTGCGAGGCCCCGGCTCTCTTTTTTGAAACACAGAATGTTTTTTTGCGATCCATTCAGCCTTGTTTTGTGCTATCTCCCTCACCTTCTCTTCGGTGACGCCGGATGGGACGCGGATAAGAACTTCACCAGTGGTTTTGACTTCGATTGACCAAGACCTTCTCCTATCTGAGTAGATGACCTGAATTGGAATCGTTTGCTCATTCCATACAACCGACAACACCATATGTGAAACATTATCTCTCTTACTCTCCAATATAAGTAACTGAAATGTTAGCCCGTGCCATAGATCAGGAAGTGCTCGACCTCCTTTTGGAGATGGGTAAATCCAGTTTTCCTGATGAATATATCGTCATGTTGGGTATGGAAAAGGGCGTGATCAACGTCACCTATCCAATACCCGGCACCACCGTTTCACAGGATAGTGCCAACATCTTCATGGACATGATCCCTCTGGGCATGCATGTCGTTGGGACTGCACACAGTCACCCGAACGGATGTTTATCCCCATCTGATGCAGATCTTTCAACATTTGCCGAGAGCGGACAGTGTCATATCATCGTCGGAGCGCCCTTCGATCAAAATTCATGGAAATGTTACGGCAGAAACGGGAAAGAAAAAACTCTGGAAGTCATACCATGAAAAAAATCGTCGCCACCGGGACCTTTGATATCCTTCACCCCGGTCATATATACTATCTTGAAGAGTCAAAAAAACTTGGTGACGAGTTATGGGTCATCGTTGCGCGGGAAAAAAATGTTATTCATAAACCGCGTCCGATCGTTTCTGAAGATCAGCGTCTTCGCATGATCCAGAGTCTTCGGTGTGTCGATCACGCGATCCTTGGAGATCACGCCGATATGTACAAACCTATTCGGGAGATTGATCCTGATATCATCACCATCGGTTTTAATCAGAAGTGGTCTTTGGAGAAATTAAGGTCCGAGATGAGTGAACGCGGTATCTGTGCAGAGGTCGTAAGGATCCATGAGTATACTGGAATGCCATTCACCTCATCAACAAAAATCATTCAGGAAGCAGTTCGGAGAAGGGCAAAATGAAACAGAATAAGAAACAGGAAAAACTGGATAAAATTGCCGAGCTCGTCATGTTCATTGTCGAAAAAGGTGGCGATGCGACCATGATCTCTCCAAAAAATATTGTCACAGGGGAATGGGTCAGACAAAAATGCCTCTTTGGGTGTAATGGATTTGGCCGCAGATTTTCCTGCCCCCCCTATACTCCAACACCTTCAGAGACTCACAAAGTTCTGAAAGAATACAAAACCGCTATGCTCATCAGATTTATTGGTGATGTTGGTAAAACCACCCCGGAACGCTTAGTTTCCCGTGAGATGACAACATATGTCCAGGATGTTATGTATAAGCTTGAGGAGATGGCATTCTCCGCAGGTTTTTACAAAACATTCGGCTATACCGGTCACCAGTGCTCATTGTGTGCTCATTGTCCCGCAAAAGATGCATCTGCAGATATCACCAAATGCCTGAACCGGAAAAAAATGCGACCGAGTATGGAGGCGGCTGGGATCGATGTGTATGCCACTTGTGCAACCGCAGGCTGGGATCTTGATATTCTCTCCTGTACGGATGTTGAGGGTGGGTCTGTTCTGAACTCTCCGATGACAACCGTCATGCTCCTTTTAATCGAGTGAGTATTATGAAAAATTCTCCTTTTCTTGCTCCAGTTCCGTTTTATTGGTGTGACCGATGTCATACGCCGGTCATGGGGAAGCTCTGCTCCTGCGGAGAAAAAACTCGTCCAGTCTCAGTGACCCCCCCGGGGGATGTTCGTCCTGCATTTGATCGTGACAGAATTCTTGTGAACCGCCTTTTCGAAGAGCAGTTCGGTGTCCCGCTGATCCCTGATGGATTCCTTGCGATCCTAAATAAAGTTCCAGATGAGGATCGGATGGAAGAGGTCATCATTGGCGGAGCCGTTGTCTGTGCGATCAGATATCTCCCGGCTGAGTTCAGATGGGAGGTTCTCCCAAGGGAAGCGGCAGCAGATCTAGTTGTTCCGACCAAACGTTTCATCAAAGTTACAGATGATGCGGCCGGCTATATCAAAGATGGAAACAGTGTTCTGATGCCGGGTGTAACCTTTGTGTCTCCTAATATTTCTACTGGTGATAGTGTATTTGTGATCTCCGAGTCTGGCGAATGTGTGGCAGTTGGAAGAGCAAAAATGTCATATCAGGAAACTGTAGGCGCGACCCGCGGTCAACTAGTTCGGACCCGTCGGACCCAGAAACCGATTGTTGATGTTGCCCCCTCAACGTGGGATGACGCGGTTGCCGCAAACAAAAACATCCTCGATCTTTATGAAAGGAAATCGATCGAGTTCATCCATGACGTGATCGCCAAAAATCCAGGGATACAGCCGACCGTCTCCTATTCCGGAGGAAAAGACAGTCTTGTAACGCTTCTCGTCACCCTAAAGACCGGGCTTCGATTTCCGTTGATTTTTGCGGATACTGGGCTTGAGTTTCCAGAAACCATCGAAAACGTCCGCATGGTATCTGAACTCTTTGAACTTCCATTGATCGAGGAGTCTGGGGCCGCCGGATTCTGGGAAGGCTTTGAGATGCAGGGCCCCCCTGCGGTCGATTTTAGATGGTGCTGCAAAGCATGCAAACTCACTCCGGTCAAGACCCTCATTGAAAAAGAATGGGGAATGGCGATCTCCTTCATCGGTCAACGTAAGTTTGAGTCAGCAAAACGGATGCAGAGTCCGCGTGTATGGAGAAACAGGAATGTTCCATGTCAGATCTCAGCTGCTCCGATCCAACACTGGACAGCTATGCATGTCTGGCTGTATCTTTTTCAGGAAAAAGCTCCCTACAATCCGCTCTATGAACTGGGTCTGGATCGAATCGGCTGTTTCATGTGTCCCTCCTCGGATATTGCCTGTATGAAAGATATCGAGGCACGGTATCCGGAGATGTGGGGCGACTGGGAACAGAAGCTGAAGGCATGGGGCGATGCAAATGGCAAATCCTCCGAATGGGCTTCGAAAGGTTTATGGAGGATCCGTGAAACAAATGAAGAAGACAGAGATATAGATGGCCACTTCTGAAATCGCTATTCTGGATTATGGGTTAGGAAATCTTCGAAGTGTGATTCGCGGTCTCGAAGCGGCAGGAGCTCGCCCGAAGATCACAAATGATCCTGAGACGATCAGTTCAGCTGACGGGCTTCTCCTTCCTGGTGTGGGGGCCTTTGCTGAAGGAATGAACAAACTTAGCCCCCTGATCGACTTGGTGAAAGAAGAGGCGGCAAAGAAACCTCTTCTGGGGATTTGCCTTGGCATGCAGATGCTTTTAGACGAAAGTGAGGAGTATGGTCTCCACAAAGGGCTTGGTTTTGTGCCCGGGAAGGTTCGTCTGTTTCCAAAACAACTTGGTATGAAGATCCCTCAGATGGGGTGGAACACGATCTCACCTTCAAGCCACCCGCTTTTTGAAGGAATACCTGATGAAACGTATGTCTACTTCGTCCACTCGTATTATGCTGATACAATTTCCGAATATACGATCGCAACGACCGATTACATAGTATCATACGCCTCGGCGGTCTCTTTCGGAAACGTCATGGGTGTTCAGTTCCATCCGGAAAAAAGTGGGAATGTCGGTATTAAAATTTTGAAAAATTATGTTCAGATGACTGAGTAATAATACAGACTATACTTATCTTTTCCGTCCATCTAAAAAACATCTGTTTTGCTGCCTTCTGTATTAGAACAGTAGAAAATTCTCTCTCTCTCTTTCAGGCACTTTACAATAGGGATTTTCCTTATGGTTCACCCACATTAATAAGGAATCCGCACTAATATAATAATGAAAATATCTTTTTGAAAATCGCTTTCGAAGATGTTAATCATTTTCGAAATAGAACTCAAATATCTGTCCAATTGACATGGAGAACCAAACTTAGATGACTGATAATTACGACGCCTCCCATATCACTGTTTTGGAGGGATTAACCCCTGTCCGTGAAAGACCTGCCATGTATATCGGTAATACCGGTGCCCGCGGTCTTCACCACCTCGTATATGAGGTCGTTGACAACTCGATCGATGAAGCCTTAGCAGGATTCTGTAAACATATCTTCATCATAATCAATCCGAATGGATCGATCTGCGTAGAAGATGACGGCAGAGGTATCCCTGTTGATATCATGCCCAAGCAGAACAAAAGTGCCCTTGAAGTCGTTATGACAGTGCTTCATGCTGGTGGAAAGTTCGATAAAAATACCTATCAGGTTTCTGGGGGTCTTCACGGGGTCGGTGTTTCAGTTGTAAACGCTCTTTCAACGCGTCTTATTGCTGAAGTTTTTCGTGACGGGAACATCTACTCCATGGTTTTTGGCAAAGGGATGCTTCTTCAGCCGCTTTCATGCAGACCAGAAACGGATGATGAATATCTTCAGCGGCAAAAAAGGATGGACAAGGTCGGACAGAAAAAAGAGACCACGACTGGAACAAGAGTCGCTTTCTTCCCTGATGGCTCCATCTTTGAGACAACTGAGTTTGATTATGATGTGTTAGCACATCGATTCAGAGAACTTGCTTACCTTAATAAAGGTCTGGAGATCCAGATCGAAGATCATAGAACTGGGGATGCCGAGACATTCTGTTATGAAGGCGGTCTTTATGAGTTTGTTACTCACCTCAATGAAGGAAAAGAGCTCCTTCACCCAGAACCGATCTACATCGAGAAATCTGATGATACCAATAAAATCGAGGTGGAGGTGGCTCTCCAATATAATGATACCTACGGAGAAGTCCTCTACACGTATGTTAACAGTGTCAATACCCGTGAAGGCGGGACCCATCTGGAAGGATTTCGCTCAGCACTCACGCGGGCGATCAATAACAGTTCCCATGTAAATAAACACCTCAAAGAGGATATCTTCGTCCGCGGCGAGGATGTTCGTGAAGGACTGGTCGCAGTTATCAGCGTCAAGATAGCTAACCCTCAGTTCGAAGGTCAGACCAAGATGCGGCTTGGGAACAGCAGTGTTAAAGGTCTTGTTGACTCGATGGTCTATCAGGCTTTGACCGAGTTCTTTGAGGAAAGCCCGAAGGTCATCGCTGCAATCGCCAAAAAATCCCTTGACGCGGCAAATGCCCGTGAAGCGGCCCGCCGAGCAAAGGAACTTGCTAGGAGAAAGACCTCCCTTGAGATGTCAGGTCTTCCCGGCAAACTCGCCGATTGTTCCGAACGTGATCCGGCAAAGAGTGAGATATATATCGTGGAAGGAGATTCTGCCGGTGGCTCAGCTAAACAGGGACGTGACAGAAAGTTCCAGGCGATCCTTCCGCTTCGTGGTAAGATCCTGAACGTTGAGAAGGCACTTGAACACAAGGCCCTCAAAAATATCGAAATTCAGACCCTTATCACTGCTATTGGTGCGGGATACGGGGAAAAGTTTGATGCTGAGCGGGCTCGGTATCATCACATTATCATTATGACCGATGCAGATATTGATGGAGCACATATCCGAATTTTGCTTCTGACGTTCTTTTACCGGTTCATGAAACCTCTCGTGGAAATGGGGTATATCTACATTGCCCAACCGCCTCTGTTCCGTATTGCTAAAGGCAAACAGGAAAAATATGTGTATAATGAGGAGGATATGCGCTCTGCTATTGCTGAGTACGGAGAGAAAGGCGTCTCTGTCCAGCGTTATAAGGGTCTTGGTGAAATGAATGCAGGGCAGCTCTGGGACACTACCATGAATCCCGAGTTCCGTGTCCTGAAAAAGGTACAAATAGAGGATGCGAGTTATGCGAACGAGATATTCGAAAAACTTATGGGTGATGATGTGATGCCTAGAAAAGATTTCATCAAACGTCATGCCGGGGAGGTGAAGAACCTTGACATCTGAAGAAAATACTACGCACAAAACGATATCCATCAATATCGAAGATGAGATGAAGAACTGCTTCATTGATTATGCAATGAGTGTTATCCTCGGTCGTGCGATACCTGATGTCCGCGACGGTCTCAAACCAGTACACCGACGTATTCTGTATGCCATGTTCCATGATGAAGGGAACACGAGTGATAAGGCATACAAGAAATCTGCCAAAGCAGTCGCCGCAACTATGGGTAATTATCACCCTCACGGTGACTCTGCGATCTATGAGACGCTCGTCAAGATGGCCCAACCGTTCTCCTATCGTTGTACTCTCGTGGATGGGCAGGGAAACTTCGGTTCGATTGACGGTGACTCCGCAGCAGCAATGCGTTATACCGAGGCACGTCTAACCAAGGCCGCCGAGTCGCTTCTGGAGGATATCGACAAAGATACCGTCGATTTCGTTCCTAACTTTGATGAATCATCCCGAGAACCTGATGTTCTCCCTAGCCGTATTCCAAACCTGCTGGTAAACGGAACGACAGGTATCGCGGTTGGTATGGCGACCAACATGATGCCTCATAACCTTGGAGAGGTATGTGATCTGGTCGTTGCTTACATCGAAAATCCTGAGATGCAACTCGAAGAGATGATGCAGATCCTTCCAGCACCTGATTTCCCCACGGGCGGTAAGATCATGGGCACTGACGGGATCGTCAATGCCTATCAGACCGGTCAGGGAAAGGTTGTTCTTCGTGGTATCGCTGAAATCGAGGAACGGAAAAAAGGATTTGAACAGATCATTATCACCGAGATACCCTATCAGGTGAACAAGGCATCGATGATCGAAAAGATCGCCGAGCTTGTAAAAACTAAGGTGATCGAAGGTATCAGCGACCTCCGCGATGAGTCCGATAAAGACGGGATCCGGGTCGTCATCGAACTCAAGCAGGGTGCTCAGGCCAATGTTGTTTTGAACTTGCTTTACAAACACACCCAGCTTGAAAATTCCTTTGGTATCATCAATCTGGCGATCGTTGATAAAAAACCTAAGATCCTCTCTCTCGTTGAACTTCTGCGCTATTTCATCGCACACCGTGTCGAAGTCGTCAGAAGACGTTCACTCTTTGACCTGCACAAAGCTGAAGATCGGATGCATATTCTCGCGGGTCTTTTGAAGGCTCTTGATATGATCGATGTGGTGATCGCGACCATTCGTGCCTCTCCGGAGGCTTCGGTTGCTCAGGAAACTCTCGTTTCCAAGTTGGGCTTTTCAGAAGCTCAGGCTGATGCAATTCTCAAGATGCAGCTTCGCCGTCTTGCAGCTCTCGAGCAGCAGAAGATCGTGGATGAGACCGCTTCACTTCAGCTGATCATCGATAAACTTACCTGGATCCTAGCCACGGATGAAAACATTCTTTCGGTCGTCAAGACTGAGGTCTCTGAGATCCGTGAAGCATATGCAGATGATCGCCGTACCCAGATCGATTATACTGCAAACACTGACTTCAATATGCTGGATTTGATCCCTGATGAACAGACCCTTGTGATGCTCACGACTCAGGACTATATCAAGAGAGTTCCTCTTGATCTTTATCGTCAACAAAAACGCGGCGGTAGAGGTGTGATTGGCATGACCACTAAGGATGAGGATTCCGTGGATAAAGTTTTCATGGCGAGCACACACGACTATCTGCTATGTTTTACGAACAAAGGACGAGTCTACTGGCTCCGTGTTTATGAAATTCCAGAAGGATCAAGAACAAGCAAGGGCAAAGCGATCGTAAATCTGCTGAACCTTACTGATGAAGAGGTGTCTGCAGTTATCCCGATGCGTGACTTCGATGCTGAAAAGAATCTTCTGTATGCAACGAAGAAAGGTCGCGTGGGTAAATTTACTCAGGATCTGTTCTCAAGACCAAGGACAGGTGGCATCATTGGTATCACGCTTCTCGAAGGGGATGAACTTGTTGACGTGGTCGTTACTGAAGGCAACTCTGACGTCGTCCTCACGACCGCATTTGGTCAGGCACTCCGCTTCTCAGAAGGAGAGGTAAGAGCTACCGGTCGAGGAACTCAGGGAGTTATCGGTATACGACTGAAATTTGAAGGAGATTACGTCTGTGCCCTTACGCTGGTCGTCACACAGTATCTGTTGATGATCACCGACAAAGGGTTTGGCAAGAGGACCGAGTTCGAAGCCTTCCGCGGACACGGGCGAGGAACTCAGGGTGTGAAGTCGATCGTAGCAAACTTCGAGCGTGGAAAAGTTGTCTCGTCTCTTGCTGTATCTGATGAAGATCAGGTCATAATCACGACAGCTGGCGGAGTAGTTCTCCGAACTCAGGCTTCTGACATCTCGATCCAAGGCCGCGGCACGAAAGGTGTTCGTGTTATCCGTGTTGATTCAGGTGACAAAGTTACAGGTGTTGCTATAGTACCGCCTGATGAAGTTGATCCCACTGAGCTGGAAGGCGAAGACGTGGTCTGATCTTTTTCTTTTTTTTGAATTAATTCGTGTATATTATCTAGAATATTTCTTTTCGCCATTACTGTATCCCAACTGAGAAGAAAAATCTAAGTAACATCTTTAATGTACAATCCCGCCAAATAGTACAGCACCTATGTCCTACATCGACCCGATAGTAATAATCATTGCCTTTGGTGCAGTTTCAGTATCATTTCTTTGGTTAAGGGACACCCGCATCTTTGTTCGTACCGGCAAAGATGGATACCGAAAAGCTGCCTATCAAGGTGTTCTTTACTCCGCTCTAGGCTGGTTTGGCTGTGCTCTTGCCGGTTTTGCTGAATATACATTTATGTATCTGGGTGTTGGTTGTGTATTGATCGCTCTGTATCTCCAATCCAGATTGAAGAAAGAGGATGTATGGGTTGGAAAAGAATCTGCGTGGACCCGATTCATTGGATCAGCCCCCAGGCAGGAGAGAAAATAAATATGATACAAAAACCCCGCGGAACAAGGGACTTCCTCCCACAAGAAATGGCGCAGCGCAGGTTTATTGAACAAAAAATGCGTGCCGTTGCTGCATCCTTTGGGTACGGCGAGATCGTGACACCCATGTTCGAAGATCAGGAACTCTTCACTATTAAATCCGGAGAAGGGATCATCGGTGAGATGTACGCTTTCGAGGATAAGGGCGGCCGAAAGATCACGCTCCGTCCCGAACTCACCGCCCCGGTTCTCCGTGCCTATGTCAATGAGGCGCAGATGGCGCCAAAACCTCTACGGTGGTTTTATTTTGCCGAATGTTTCCGCTATGAACGCCCGCAGAAAGGACGTTACCGGCAGTTCTGGCAGTTTGGTTCCGAACTTATTGGTGCCGACTCGGCCGCAGCAGATGCAGAAGTCATCGCTCTTGCTTATGCACTATTATCCTGTACTGGTGTACGCTTTGTTTTGAAAGTCGGTCATCTTGCACCGATGAAACATCTTCTTTTGAATTTGGAGCCTTCAGCCCAGAAAAGGGTGATGGGTGCTCTTGATAAACGTGATATGGAACTACTTGAAACAACGCTTGCCGCTCTTGGCCACTCTGATCTGTTTGAGCCGCTAAAGGTTCTCACTACAGCAAAAACTCTCTCAGAAGTATTTGCAGTTACTGGGGATATTCCGGAAAAGTCAAGGATAGAAGAGACCTTCGGGTATCTCGAAGCACAAAACATTCCTTATGAACAGAACTTCGGCATTGCCCGAGGTCTCGACTACTACACTGGTATGGTTTTTGAAGGATTTGCTGACAATCTTGGAGCAGAAAATCAGATCATTGGCGGCGGCGGGTACCGACTTGCTCATCTTTTTGGCGGCAAGGATGTTCCTTCCTGTGGGTTTGGGATCGGTTTTGATCGGGTCCTTGTTTCTTTGGGTGAATTCACCCCTCAGACAAAGCCGGTTGTCGCCGTGGTTTGCACGCCGTTAACACGTTTAGCGGCATACAAAGCGGCTTTGGGGCTGCGTTCTGCTGGCATAACGGCAGTGATGGATCTGCTTGATAGGGGATTTGGAGCCCAGTTATCTTCTGCACTGAAGTCGGGAGCATCGTTTGCTGCGGTGATTGGAGAAAAAGAGGCAGATGCCGGAACGATAACACTTAAAGATCTTAAATCTGCAGTCCAGACTGAGATGTCGCTTGAATCTGCCATCGAGGTAATCCATGGTTCTTGCAGATGAACTTGCCAAGAAACAGAGAAGCATAAGTGTAGCGGAATTTTTTGAGAAAAATAAACAGATGCTTGGTTTTGATTCCCCAACTCGGGGGATCATAACCACCATAAAAGAGGCGATCGACAACTCTCTTGATGCCTGTGAAGAGGCACAGGTTCTTCCAGATATTCTCGTCTCGGTAAGGCGTATCTCGAATGATGTGTTCCGTGTTGTTGTTGAGGACAACGGTCCGGGGATCGTTCCCGAAAAAATGCCGAGTGTTTTTGCTAAACTTCTATACGGATCACGTTTTCACCAGGTCAGACAGACCCGCGGCCAGCAGGGGATCGGGATATCTGCGGCAGTTTTGTATGCCCAGCTTACCACCGGAAAACCGACGATCGTAACGTCCCGGATTGATGCGAAGAGTAAGGCCCACACGATGTCGCTCGTCATCAAGACGGAAACAAACGAGCCTGAAGTCCTCTCCCATGAAGAAGTTGATTGGATCCTTCCTCACGGGACCCGTATCCAGCTTGAGTTCAAAAGCAATATCGCGGCAAAGAAAAAACTCATCGAGTATCTCAAATATACCTCAATCGTCAACCCTCATGCTAAATTCCGAGTTGAGATCGAAGACGAATCATTCACATTTGAGCGTGTGTCATCCGAGGTCCCGCCTTGTCCTGTTTCGATAAAACCTCACCCCTACGGAATTGAACTTGGTGTCTTAAAACGAATGGCGACCGCTTCTGATCTGCCGCTCAAAGAGTTTTTAGTTGAAAGTTTTTCGAAAGTCGGGGAGAAAACCGCTCTTGAGATATGCGGGTCCTCAAAACTTGATCCTGGGGCAAAAGCTACATCTCTTAGTCTTGAATCGCTCAATCTTCTTCTCGATGCAATGCAGACTACCAAGATACCGGCACCTTCGGCATCACAATGTCTGTCTCCCATCACTGACGAACTAATTGTCAAAGGGATGGAGAAAGAGTTTGAACTGGATTTCATCAAGGCTCGAACTCGCCCTGGAAGTGTGTACGGTGGTCACTCATTCATCGTTGAAGCTGCAATTGGATATGGTGGAAAACTTCCATCTGAAGGAAGTGCGCTCCTCTTGCGGTTTGCAAATCGCGTTCCGCTACTTTACCAACAGGGGGCCTGTGCGATCACGAACGCAGTTCAGAATGTGAACTGGAAATCCTACGGCATTTCTCAATCAGGGCTTCCTACCGGACCCATACTGATCCTCGTTCATGTGGCGGCAACAAGCGTCCCGTTCACGAGTGAATCGAAGGATGCGGTCGCGGCAATCCCGGAAATTGAGCGTGAGATCACTCTTGCTTTGCAGGAACTTGGACGCGACCTGAAGACGTTTTTGTCTCGCCGCGACAAAAACAAACTTCAGGATGATCGTGCCCGTGCGATCTGTTCGGTCATTCCTCTTATCGCCGTAAAAGTGGGGGAGATCGTAGAGCTCCCAACTCCTGACACTTCTCTTATCGAGGGAAGAATTATGCGCAGGGTAGTTCTCAAGAAAAGCTCAGCAGGCGGCAAAGTTATGTTTCATATCGACAACTACACAACAAAAGAACAGGAGATATCGTTGTATGATATCTCTGGAGACAACGCAGGTGATGCGATTATCCCTCCAACGTTTGTATCAGAAACGGATGGTGAGTTCACGAAGATCTGGAAGTTGACTCTTGCGGCAGGCAAAACGTTCGAAGTGACCTATACAGGACTCGGCGGAGGAATGGTCGAGATGCAGGGCGTAGCGGAAAATCTCAAAGTGGTGGTGGATTTGGATGTCTGATCTAACAGAACGAGACTTGGCAACGAAGCAGCGTCTGATGGAGATAGCTAAGGTTTGGTATGATCAGATGGAAAGCGGTGAAATCCCGTCGATCACTCTTCCAACTCGAACAAAATACAATATTGAATACGACGATGAATCTGAGGTCTGGAAATATGGTGATAAAGAGTCGGTCAGAAATGCCGGGACTGCGAAATCGGCCATGCATATGCTCAAGATGGCGTATGTCATCTGGTTCATAAAGACTCAGCTGCAAGAGAACCGTTCCTCGACATTAAGAGAAATGTATTACATATCTGAGGGCTGGAAACAGGCGAAGTTCGGCGCTCAGAATGAGAGTAACTATCTGATCGAGGATCTAGAGATCGTCACATCTCTACAGAGGGAATTTTTCCATATGCGTCCGGAAGAGGACGGCGCTTCGATTTTTGGACCGATCCGTGTTCGGGAAAATACACGGCGCGGCATGAAAGAGATCCACTGTCAGGATGATGTGGGAGAAGCAGGATATAATATTCCAAATAACGTGGAAAATGTTGAGCTTGTCGATCATGATGCCTCTTGTGTTATCGCCATAGAAACAGGTGGTATGTTTTCCCGTCTGCAGGAAAATGGCTTCGATGAAGAGTACAATGCTGTTCTCCTTCATCTGAAGGGTCAACCTGCTCGGGCTACAAGGCGTATGCTCAAACGAATGAATGAGGAGCTCGGGATCCCGGTTGTGGTTTTCACCGACGGGGACCCTTGGTCCTACCGTATTTATGCATCAGTTGCTTACGGCTCGATAAAGTCCGCTCACATGTCCGAGCTCCTGGCTACACCTTCTGCCAAATTTATTGGGGTAAAGCCTTCAGATATCCAGCGGTATGATCTGCCTGCAGATAAACTTACAGAACAGGATGTTGCTGCGCTGAGGTCTGAACTGACCGATCCCCGCTTTGACACCGACTTCTGGAAAAAAGAGATCAATCTTCAGCTCCAAATGAATCTGAAATCAGAACAGCAGGCCTTTGCAAGCCGCGGTCTTGACTTCGTTACCAAGGAGTATCTTCCATCGATGCTTTCAGAAATAGGTGTTCTAAAACGATGATAAAAATTTCTAAAATTGCTATTTATTTGGGAGTTTTCGCCTCAATGGCGCTCTCAAATTCTGTTGTACCAATTCTTTCAATGATCACGCCAGATGCCGCTATGCAGGGAGCCCTCTTTTCTGCTTACTTTTTAGGAGCATTTTTGATGGTTTTTCCAGCCGGGTGGATCTCCGATATGATCGGCCGTGCTCCTCTCATCAAAATAGGGCTTGCTGGAACATTTGTGTCTGGGCTCCTGATTTGGTTTTTCTCAGGCGATCCTTTATTTATCGTTGGTCTCAGGTTCGTGGGGGGTTTGTTTACAGGAATGTTTGTGTCCTCCTCCCTCTCCTACGTAAACTCGGAACCTGACCACAAAAAACTGTCAGGTGTGTATATGGCTTTGCTGAACGTTGGTCTGGTTGCGGGGCTTATTATTTCGGGAGCCCTCGTCGTTTTTGATCCTTATACTGGTGTGCTCGTGTTTAGCATTTTGACTGGAGCTGCTTTTCTTGCCGGGATCTTCTTCAAAGACTCTGCCGGATTTATTTCCGCAATGGTGCCGTTAAAGACGATTTTTTCGATCACACAGTATCATAAATGGCTTTGGATAACACTCTTTGTTTTTTCGGGAGCCACAGGCGTTGTTCTAAGTATGTATCCGGAAATGTCCGGGTATTCGGCTGATATTTCTGGTGTCGTGACTGCACTGATGAGTTTAGCCACTGCTGTTTGTGTCTTCGCCGCATCGCGTTTCGCCCTTATGAATTCACTCGGGATCATCCGGAAATCTGCGGTTCTTCTTGCCGTTTCAGTTCCGCTTGTCTTCTTTACACCCATTGGTTTGATCCTTGTTGGGGCTGTATTTGGGGTAATAACTGTTGCCATATTGAATTATATCGCTGGCACGTCTCATCCACAGGGCGTAATGAATGGTCTCTTCACGATGATGCAATATGCCGGAATGGCGGTTTTGCCGTTTATCGCTGGCTTGATTGTTTTGCCAATCGGATATTTGGGAGTGTTTATTATAGTTGGAGTTGTGGTTTTGGTTGGCGGGCTCTTGGTCGTCCGTTGTCCGTGTTATATACCTGCAATAAATAGAGAATGATCGATATTATTTATTTTTTTCTTTTTGGATGAAAACGGTATTTAGGTACAACATTTCCTTCTGGAACTGGGGGTTTTCGTCCTTCAAGACAATCTTTCACAGGAGTATTACAATACTCTAACACACTTAGTTCCCGTTCGGATCCAAGTGTCGACTTAGTCGCTTCAAGCCACAAATAGAATCCTACTCGAGACGGGGTTGGACGTTCATATTTGAAACCACCTGTTTTTGAAGGAATCATCTTCAGATATGTCCGCTGTTTTTTTGGTTTGAGATAAACCACAGGTGACATCTCAGGAAAGTCTATAGCAAGGATGACCTTACTGTAGTTTTCCTGTATTGAATCTATATCAAGAATCTCCGATTTTACTCGAAGACCATAGTTTGTGATCAATGTTTTGATTGCCGAAGGGTGCAATCCTCCACAGATCACTTTCTTCACCAATGGGGAAACGGAAGGGTCTGAGAAGTACTGGTCGGGCGACATATTATGGTCCATGGCGAAAAATAGCTTCGTAAGTGCGTCGTCATGAAGTTTTTTGTAATCGAAGTCACGTATTTTTAAGGTCTCAGATGGGATGAGTGCCGGATTTTTTTCGGGTTGTGTTGGGATGGAGGTGATCCGAAGGCCTTTCAGGCAAGACTTCATCACTTCACACTCATGGGTCCCTATGTATACATTATCGGGATCGGCAACAAGTCTCCGGACGACCTGCGTCCCGGAGATATCAACGGATGAGAAAAGCATAAATCCTACATGCTCCTGATTGAACATGTAGCCAAAGAGTTTTTTCTTATAAATGATCTCTGCCTCAAGATCTTTAAGATCGGCCGGGCTTGTTACGATTTCGCTGAAGACGACCTGCTTATCTTTATCGAAAAGAAGGAGATCCACCTCCGCCAGATCCTGACCGTTTCCTCGAACCCTGATGTCACCTTTTTCAGCAGAATATATTCCATTTACTCCAAGTCTAATTTTTTCGTGGTGTTTTGGAACATCGGCACCTTTTCTTACGACCTTTTTTATGGTGTCAGTTTTCTCCGCGATCCTGATGAGCTGTTCGTATATTAGATTTTCAAACCAGTATCCTTCTGCCGTTCTCATCAACATGATGTCTTCCGAGAAAAGATTTTTACGTTCCACTGGACGCATATGACGTAGCGCTCTTACGGCGATCGCCCGGTCGGGTTTGTAGTGGCTGAACTGCTCACTAATCCACGAGAGCATTACAACTCTCCTCTTTCTTGTTTCATAATATATTTATGCGAGGACGAGTATCCGCCGCGTGAGACTTTTATGCACTCTCTGTTCGTAGTATTCGACGACTTCAAAGTGATCTTTTGCAAGTGATCTGATATCTTTGTGAGTTATTATGACCGCCCTGCCCCCTGGTTTTAGAACTCGCCTGATTTCTTTCAGGGATCCAGTGTAGAGGGTATCGATGCTTTCGGCACCGATGGTGGTCGACTGACCATACGGCAGATCTGTTGCAATAGCATCAAATGCTCCGTTTGGATAAGGCATATTTGTTGCATCTGCTCGCACGTATGCTCCATTCGGGAGATTCTGCCTACATCCAATGAGCATCTCCAGATCATAATCACTTCCGATCGCTTCGATACCCATCATATCACATTCAAGGAGCATACCGCCTGTTCCACAGAAGGGATCACATAACAACTCCCCAGGTTCAACATGGGTCAGATTGACCATAGTTCGTGCCATTAGGGGCATCATCACTCCAGGATGGAAAAATGCTCTCCTTTGAGGATTTCGATATGCATAGGATCCGCGGTCTATGGTGTGAAGTACTTCTCCGAAAAAGCATCTATCGTTTGTGAATACTGCACGATATTCTATCTCGGGATTTTTGAGGTCAACAATACCGTGAATTTTTTGTCCCATCATGCGCTCGAGTTCCAATTGGGATGCATTGACGGAGACGGGGTGAATCTTTCTTGCTCTGCAACAGAACGTGCCTTGGGCTGTGAGGGCGAGACCTTCAAGGAGAATTTCCAGGTCTTCCTTTGTAGCATTGCACTCACCTAGGAGACGCATTACTACATGCGTCTGTGCGAGCCTTGTCGTCCTCTCTGGGTCATCGACCTCCACAACTGCAATACCATTTTCCGTGCAGGTCACATTTCCCACACAGGATAGTTCGGCGGTTGCCAGAGGCAGGTTCTCTCCTGAGAGTTCAAACAACAGATTCATCCGCTTTATAGATGTGCGGTCTGGCTAATAATATCTGTGGGGTCAAAAGGCATACGTAGCAGTTTTGACTTTTCTGTCATCTTATTTTATACAATCTCTTTGCGTTTGATGTACCAGGTTTTGGCACATTTTTGCGGGTGATAGCGAAGTTTTGCTTCACGGAGTCCTGGAACATCCATGTCGGACTCTCGATTTATCCACTCATATCTGCCTAAGAGCAGTTTGGCAGTTTCCTGATTTATCACTTTGTAGATGCCTTTGTATTGTGTGATACCTTTCTCAAAATGTATAACTGCAGTTTCATGATTCATCTCTCCCCATATCGCGACCGCTCCTATCTTATTTTTTGGAAGAATACGAATTACTATCCCTTCGCACCCTAGTCTATCCCAGTTTTCAAGAGCTGTGTGTGCTGCGTCCACTTCTTCTTTCAGGACAATGTTTGCCTCGGTGTTTTTGGCATCGCTCCATTTATCCAGCATATCATGAATTTCTGAGATGATCTCCGGTGTTATAAGCTCGGTTGTATACTGATATTTTGTTTTGAACTGGTTGATCTGTCTTCGAATGTTAAGGTATTTTTGTCCAGAGAGTTCAGCGAGTTCCTCGGTTCTGTAATAATATTCGCTGCATCCGCGTGATTCGTAGACTGGGGTCTCGGGATGATATGCTTTCATATAGGGAATATATTTGTCTTCATAGAATGCAATAGCGCAATCTCCGGTATGTTTTTTGGCGAAAAGTAGCTGTTCTTCAAAGAGGCCTGGGTCAAACTCGCCGATGGGTGTATGACAGGTGGTCTTGCCTTTGATTGAGTGGGAGAGGAGCAGGTGATCATTTATCAGGGTATATTCACATGGGGAGTAATGTTCCCAACAGAGTAGGGTGAGAAAGTTGTGTTGTGAGTGATACTGGGGATATCGCCGAAAGTAGTCGTCAAAAATGGATTTTTCCGCGATGGTTATATTTGTGAAGTCAGTTTTTTTCATTTTCAAAGAGCATAGATGTATAGTTTTTCATTTCAGAGAAACCTGCTCTGAGGTAGATCGATTCTTTGTCGGGTGCAGAGATGAGGCCAATCCATGTCAGTCCGTGCGCCGACCCAAGTCGCCGGAGGGTGGTTGCTATGCGCTCTCCAATTCCATGTCCACGATATTCGGGAAAGACAACGACATCCTGAATATATCCGTCAGCCACTCCATCGGCGATTATCCGCCCCATTCCGACTGCGCGATTTTGTGTGTCATGGGCGATTATGAAGATGAAACTTCTATCAAGGATATGCGCGATTCGGTCTGTACTCCATCCCATTTCCCACCATCCTCCGGTTCGATAAAGATCGACTATTTCAGATGCATGCCATGAATGGACTTCGCTAAGGGTTATATCATCATATACCATAGGTATTTCATCCTGTCACTAGCTTTTATTATTTTTGTGTGGTCCGTGATAATGATTTTTATGGTCTTGTTTTGATCACAAAACCATTATCTATATATGCCATCCATTCTAACATTATTACCTCACAGGTCAACTTGACAGATTGTGAACATCTAGGGTTTTTCTCTTGATGTTTCCCTTCTGCTTCGGTGGATTAATAAGTGATTAGGGGTAATATTGTTACCTCTCAAGGCTTTCGAATAGGCCTTGAAGACTCGTGCATCTATGATGCGCCGAGTCTTCGAGGCTTGTGTTCGAAGACTATATAAGGCGAAGACGCCGATATAGTAGAGCTGTTTAAGTGGAGGACTCGACGCGAATCATCCGGGTAAGGCCGGAGTGATTGTTGGTCCTGACGTTGGTATTGTGGCGA
>DALTVX010000036.1 GCA_029987395.1 Methanocorpusculum sp.
ACACCAAGGACGATGATGACCCAGCCGATGGTAACTGGGTTGAATGCACCACCGTACACGGTAAAGAGGATCCTAAACAGACCGTAAAGTCCTGCTTGACTTGCAACGATCATTACTGCAGTTATCCCTGACGGGGCAACCAAGTATGCATCGGGCGTTGCGAAGTGGAAGGGAACCGATCCCGCTTTCATGGCAAGGGCTGCGACAAAGAGCACGAGGGCGACGATGTTCAGCGTTGTCCACGAGATCTGCGACGCGATCACGGCCATATTCAGCGAATTATACTGAGCATACAACAGACCGATCGAGAACAGGACCATGAGTCCGCCGACCGTGTTGGTGATCAGGTATTTGAGTGCCCCTTCTGCGGCGAATCCTCCTCTTCTGTGATAAGAGACGAGCGCTGCTCCTGCGAGTGAGTTGATCTCGAGGAACACGAAGAAGTTGAACATATCCCCTGTCGAGACCATGCCGAAAATGCCGGCTGTCAGCAGGAGATACAGTGCATAGAACTCGGATTTCCCGCTCCGTTCCTTTTGAGAGGTGACGAGATAGAGAGCGACTGCGAATGAAACGATCGCTGCGGAAAGAAGCATGAATGCTCCAAATCCGTCGATCGTGAAGATGATCCTAAAGGGGAACCCGCCAGAATCTATGGGCACCGCCGGAGATCCGGCAGCCGCTCCAAAGACATACACGATCGTTCCTTTCGTATAGACGGTGAACGCGGTGATGATGGCGACCAGACTTGCAGCAAGCGAGGAGAGGATGATCCAGGCGTCGCGTATTTTTGGAAGGAACCTTCCAAAGATCGGGATAAGGAACGCAGCAAACAGAGGTACTGCGATCAGCAGTGCCGGCAGGTTGTCTAAAAGAACGTTCATTCTTTGAGCCTCCTCATCTTATCTGAGTTGACGGTCCCGTATTTTTTATAGATGACCATCACGAGAACAAGCATCAGCGCCGTTGTTGCAACACCGATAACGATGTTTGTCAGCGTTAATGCCTGGACCGTCGGGAGAACCATATCGACACCTTCGGGTGCATTCGTGAAGATCGGGGCGATCCCATTCTCTCTATATCCAAGTGATACGAGGAACAGATTGACCGCCCCTTCCAGCATAGCGAGCCCCATCACCATTTTAATCATGTTCTTCTTGAGAAGAATGGTCGCAAAGGCAACGCCTATCAGTAATGCCACCGCGATAAACGGCAGATTTGCTATCATTTTCTCCCTCCTTTTTTGCCCTTGGTAAGAGACGGTATCGGTGTCGGGGCATCGTCCTCTTCCTGTGTCGTCTCTCTTAGACCGGCAAACATGTACATCAGCACGACCGAAAGTGCGCCGAAGACCTCTATTCCAATAGCAAAGTTCAGCACGGGAATGATCCCGGCGGTAAACAGATCACCTGCGTTCACACCATACTCAACAGCGTGGCCAAAGAGTCCTCCCGTGGCGTTTAGCCAGTTGAAGAGGAATCCGGATGCGGCCACAAGACCTGCGAGTGCTGTGCAAATGAAAAGGATCAGACCTGCCGATTCAACGAGTTTGAATCTCGAGACCGGGATGAACTTCTCCATACACTCACGGTAATAATAACAGACAAGAAGAAGCGCAACTCCTGTCGCGATAACGGCCCCTCCCTGGAATCCTCCGCCCGGTGTCAGGTGACCATGTGTCACGATATAGAAACCGAAGATGAAGATGAACGGGACGATCAGGCGACCTGCAGAACGTACGATAAGTCCGATCGTCATTTGCGCACCCTCCGGAAAATCATAGCGACCCCGAGAACTGCGATGAACAGAACGGTTGCTTCACCGAGTGTATCGAATCCACGGTAGTCGAAGACCACGGCCGAGACAACATTGTTTGCCCCGGTCTCCGTCTGTGAGTTGTCCAGATAATACTGGTCGGTCATCGATGCTGCCGGAGTTCCAAACGTGAGGCCGAGTGCCGGCAGGAGAAGAATGAGTGTCACCAAAACGATTAGCACCATCACAAAACCTGGGCGCATGGCGAAGCTTGCGTCTTTCATTCTTCATCACCTTCTCTACGTTTTGTTCCTCGAATCGCGATCATCATGATCGCTGTTGAAATACCGGCACCTATGCTTGCTTCTGCTATTGCCACATCAGGGGCCTGCAGGATAAAGAACTCTAGGGCGAGCAGGAAACTGAATGCGGCAAAAGAAATTGCGGCCGCAATCAAATCCTTCAGGAAAAACACCGTGACTGCACACAGTACTATTGCTGCGAGGAAGAGCAGGTGAAGCACCACATAACTTTCCGGAAACAGTTCGATCATTTATTTTTTCCCTCCTGTTTTTTCATTTTGGTTTCGTCCTCTTTGAGGGCATCGATCTTTGCGATCGGCACGACACCTGAGCGGTGTGCACTTCGGGCGATAGCATGCATCGAGGTGGTCCCGGTAATGACCATGACCAACAAAGCGAGAATGACGTGTGCTCCGTAATTGAACCAGGCACTATCGCCTGAAAACCAGAGACCACCGGCGTAAATGAGAACAGCAGCTCCCATAAACAGGAGTCCGAGACTTCCCACAATACTTGCGGCATGGATCCGTGTATAAAAGTCAGGGAACCGGAAAAGACCGATGACCCCAAGTATACAGAAGATGAGCGAGATGACCACACATATGGTTACGAGTATATCGATCATTGCAGATCACCCATGATGAGTTTTGCGACGTAGAGTGTTCCAACGAATGAGAGGAGAGCATAAACGATCGCTACATCGATGATCACCGGCTGTTCGAACCAGAGTGAGAGGGTGATCATGGTGATGACAACGAGGACGTTTATCACATCAAGTGCAAGCATACGGTCGGCATTTGTTGGACCGCGCCAGATCTTTATTCCGCATGCGAAGATCAAAAGTACGAAGATGATCGCAGCTACCATGAATATATCGTTCATTCAGTTATCCTCCGGATCCATTTCGCCAGGTTGATTTTCGCGAAGATCTTGTCAGGCGGCAGAACTCCTTTGGGTTCGTCTCCTACATCGAGACAGTGGATGTAGAGTTCTCTCGTCGTATCATTTGCGTCCACGGTGACCGTTCCCGGCTGATAGGTGATGGATGTGGAAAGAAGGAGAGCTCCTGCATCGGTTTTCATACCCGGTGAAAGTTTGACTATCCCCGGTCTGATATTTCTCCCTGTAACGATCTTCCACGATACCGTCAGATTTGCAATAATAAGTTCGATTAAAAACGGAATGATATAGACGATCAGGAGGAGCCAGCGTAGGGGGTTAGCCATTTTATAGCTTTTTCCGACCCAGAGTTTTCGGCATATCAACCCGGTTATAATCGAAAGAATTAGTCCAATGATGAGCTCTGCTGATGACCAGAGAAGGATCGCGTCTGTAGGTGTTGCCGAACCTATCGACAGTATCAGGTAGATGATGAATGCAGCAATGCCTGCAAGTATCGCGGGAAGAACGTTACTCATACTGCACCTCCAAGTTTGTTCTTATTTTTCATGATAAATTATCACTATTCTCCACACATGATTTTGTACAGACCCATACGTCGTGGATGATGTCTGTATCTATATTAATTAGTCTGTAAGTAATTTATACTATGCGCCTTGTTTTTCACGATATTTTTTCGTAAACAAAAAATGGAGGATCCAGATCTATTTACGATCGGATCGAAATACAGCATGTAATTTTATTTTTCTTTGAAAATATTTGAGATATATTTATATTCGATCATGCGTGATATACGCATGTCTGATGATCACCTGATCTGATCGAAAGGCAAGGAAGTTAAAAATTATGGTTAATGGAAGCGGACTGCCGACAACGTCCTATGGAAAAGTTGTCAGCGGTGAAAAAAGTATGGTCATTGGATTGATCCTCTGGTTCTTCCTTGGTGGGATAGGGCTGGCATATGCAGGACGTGTTGGACTTGGTATCGTGCTCTTTATAGTAGAACTCGTATGCGGGTTATTAGCATTTCTTATCATTCCCGGTATCATTGCAATCATTGTTTGGATCATTGCTCTTGTTATGACCTATAATGCGATCAAAGAGAACAACGCTCTCTGGATCCAGCACATAAAATAATAAGGGAGATCCCTGTATTTTCTCACAATCATTTTTTTCACAGCTGTTTACCTCAGGGTCAGAGCCCGGAATCTGATATCAATATTTTTTAGGGGGTGCCGGAATTGTTTATGATATTGCGTGTGCGTTGTTTGTTATCTCTTTTTGCGAAACTGGTATATTGCTAGATTATTTCCGTGAGTTCCTAGTCATATCAGCATTTACTGTCATAAAACATCGTTATATTGCTGATCATATGATATTTATCTCAAGTGCATTTATATATTAGAAAGTTCTTCTATACACCATCTCACAATAGGAGATGGTATTATTATGTCAATTGGTATTGGAGCAAATTTAACCGGATCTTTTGGTTATGCAAAAGATAAACTCGTCGGTAATATAGTTAACTGGATCCTTCTGATCATCCTGAGTATTATTCCTATCGTCAACTTCATCGCAATGGGAACATACCTGAAGGTTTATCGCGGGGAGGACCCGAAGGTTGCGAATATTGGGAAATCCTTTGTTGACGGTCTTCTTGCAGCCATCATCGCATTCATCTACATGCTTATCCCAATGATCATCTTCGCCATTGTATTAGGTGCGTCTATTCCAGCAATGATGATGGGTGATCTCGCAGCTATTGGAGCAGCAGGCATTGGAATCATCATTTGTATGATCGTCTTTATGCTGTTCAGTCTTCTTATGCTCCCTGCAATGGTCAACTTTGCTCGCAAGGGATTTGGTGCAGCTTTCGCCTTTAACACGATTTTTGGTATGATTGGAAAGGCCGGCTGGCTTAACTACATCCTGTCGATCATCGTTCTCGCAGTCATCTTTGGTCTCATAGGCTTTATCTGTGGTATCATCCCGATTCTCGGCATGATCATCCTGCTCATTATTTTCCCCCTCCTCACCGTATGGGCCGCAAAGTTCTGGGCAACGCTGTTCGCTTAAAGATACGAACCAAACTTATTTTTTTCTTTTTTCTTTGGCTATGATCGATCGATGTCTTTCTGCTGAATCGTTTTATATATTTTCGAATCCTTCATCTCTCTATCTCAAGAATGAAAGGTATTCGTATGTCAATTGGAATTGGAGCAAATTTAACCGGGTCTTTTGGTTACGCAAAAGATAAACTCGTCGGTAATATAGTCAACTGGATCCTTCTGATCGTTCTGACCTATATCCCGATCGTCAACTTCATCGCAGTTGGAACATACCTGAAGGTATTCCGTGGAGATGACCCGAAGGTTGAAAATTTTGGAAAATCCTTTGTTGACGGCCTTCTTGCAGCCATCATCGGATTCATCTACATGATTATCCCAATGATCATCTTCGCTATTGTATTAGTTCCGTTTATTCCAGCAATGATGATGGGTGATCTCGCAGCTATTGGAGCAGCAGGCATTGGAATCATCATTTGTATGATCGTCTTTATGCTGTTTGCTCTTCTTATGCTCCCTGCAATGGTCAACTTTGCCCGCAATGGATTTGGTGCTGCATTTAAATTTGGTGAGATCTTTGGCATGATTGGAAAGGCAGGGTGGATCAGCTACATCTTATCCATTATCGTTCTTTATATCGTCTTTTTCATCATCTTCTTTATCATCGGCTTTATCATCGGCCTTTTTGGATTGATCCCAGTTATCGGATCTATTATTTCATCAATCCTCATGCTCACTCTTTTCTCGTTCCTCACCGTATGGGCCGCAAAGTTCTGGGCAACGCTGTTCGCTTAAAGATACGAACCAAACTTATTTTTTTCTTTTTTCTTTGGCTATGATCGATCGATGTCTTTCTGCTGAATCGTTTTATATATTTTCGACCCCTTCATCTATCTATCTCAAGAATGAGAGGTATTCGTATGTCAATTGGAATTGGAGATAACTTAACCGGATCTTTTGGTTTTGCGAAAGACAAGCTCGGCGGTAATTTCGTTACCTGGCTTATTTTGGCAGTACTGAATATTGTTCCGGTCGTAAACTGGATCGTTTTTGGAACATATGTTAAGGTTCTGCGGGGAGATGACCCGGATCTCGACAATATGGGGAAATCTTTTGTTGATGGACTACTTGCACTGATCATCGCTCTTATCTACATGATCGTCCCGATCGTTCTGTCGATCATTGTTTCGGTAGGTATGTTCACCGTAGGTTCAGTGGCCACTATTTCCCCGACGTCCTCGGTCGTCCCGGATATGATGGCAGGAGTAGGTGTTGTACTTATGTTTGGTCTTATCCTTGTCTGTATCATCGTCTCGATCCTGTTCTCGCTCCTTCTGATCCCGGCACTGGTCAACTTTGCCCGCAATGGATTTGGTGCGGCCTTCAGTTTTGGCACGATCTTTGGTATGATCAACAAAGCTGGGTGGCTCAATTACATCGTCTCGATCATCCTTATATGGATCATTTTCGGCGTGATCATCTTTATCTGTGGTCTGCTTTCAGTCATTATCATCGGGATCATCCTCCTGATCTTCATCCTGCCGTTCCTCTACTGCTGGGCAGCAAAATACTTTGCAAACCTGTTTGAATAAGAACAAACTCTTTTTTTTTAACAATACTATCAGCTTCTTCAAATTTTGCGCGTCATCACGCTTTCTTTTCTCAGGCCCTCTCTCATTACACGAAAAGCATACATCTGCCTATTTAAATAGTACATAAACGAAACTGTTATATAGAACTGCAATACAACAAATATGTGCAACAAGAGAAACAGGAAATGACCATGGACAAACACACCGAGCCTAAGAATGTTAAAATTTCTGACATTTTTAAGGCAAAAATTACAAACACGGATGAGAATCCCGTTCCTGAAACCACTGTTGTTGATGAAATCACAAAAAAATACGATGAACTCAATGACAAACATCTTCGTCTCGCTGCAGAATTCGAAAATTACAAAAAGCGTGCTAAACGCGATCAGGACAGTGCTGTCCGGTATGCAAATGAATTTTTTGCGCTGGATATGCTTGATGTCCTCGACAACTTCGAACGTGCACTCAATAGCGATGATGAAAAACTTCGTGACGGGCTGGAGCAGATCCATAAGCTCTACCTCTCCCTTCTATCTAGGAATGGAATTGAAGTGATCACAACCACCAACGGAACGCAGTTCGACCCCGCAATCCACGAAGCTATCGCCAGCATCCCGGCAGACGCTCCAGAAGATTCGATCATCGACACCGTAGTTTCAGGATATACGATCCGCGACAAGGTGCTCCGGCACGCAAAAGTGGCCGTAGCAAAGAAAAAAGTATAATACAGGAATTAAAAATGGCATCAAACAAAGTAATAGGAATCGACCTTGGGACAACCAACTCCTGCCTTGCTATCATGGAAGGTGGAAGCCCGGTCATCATTGCAAACTCAGAAGGATTTAGAACAACCCCCTCCGTAGTCGGGTTCTCCAAAGAAGGCGAAAGACTCGTCGGAAACGTTGCAAAACGTCAGGCGATCATCAACCCCACAAGAACCGTCAGCTCGATCAAACGGTACATGGGTACCGACCACCCGACCGAGATCGACGGCAAAAAATACTCTCCGCAGGAGATCTCAGCTATGATCCTGCAGAAAATGAAGGTAGATGCCGAGGCATACCTTGGCGAAAAAGTCGACAAGGCCGTCATCACCGTCCCAGCCTACTTCAACGACGCCCAGCGTCAGGCAACCAAAGATGCAGGCAAGATCGCCGGACTCGAGGTCCTTCGTATCATCAACGAGCCGACTGCCTCGGCTCTTTCATACGGACTCGACAAAGAAAACGAGGTCACCGTGCTAGTCTACGACCTTGGCGGCGGAACATTCGATGTCTCCATCCTCACCCTTGACGACGGACTCTTCGAGGTCAAATCGACCGCAGGAAACAACCGTCTCGGTGGAGATGACTTCGATGCACGCGTCGTTGACTTCCTCGCTGACGAATTCAAGAAGAAAGAAGGCGTTGACCTCAGAAAAGATCCGGTCGCACACCAGCGTCTGAAGGATGCAGCAGAGAAGGCAAAGATCGAACTCTCCTCACTCCAGAAAGCAAGCATCAACCTGCCTTATATCACGGCAACCGCAGACGGACCAAAACACATGGACGTTGACCTGACCCGTGCAAAGTTCGAGCAGCTCATCGGCGATCTTGTTCAGAAAACCGTCGAACCCGTCAAACAGGCATTAAAGGATGCCGGGCTCACCGCAGCTGACATCAACCACGTCCTTCTTGTAGGAGGATCGACCCGTGTACCGCATGTTGTCGACACCATCAGAAATCTTCTCGGCAAAGAGCCGGACAAGACCCTCAACCCTGACGAATGTGTTGCACTTGGTGCAGCTGTTCAGGGAGCAGTCCTCACCGGTGAGACCAAGGATGTCGTCCTTTTGGATGTCACCCCGCTGACTCTTGGTATCGAGACACTTGGCGGCATCGCCACCAAACTCATCGAGAGAAACACCACCATCCCGACCAGAAAAAGCCAGATCTTCTCGACCGCAGCTGACAGCCAGACCTCAGTTGAGATCCATGTAGTCCAGGGAGAACGTCAGTTCGCCCGTGATAACTTTAGCCTTGGCAGATTCCAGCTCACTGGTATCCCGTCGGCACCCCGCGGTTTACCGCAGATCGAAGTTACCTTCGACATCGATGCAAACGGTATCGTTCATGTTTCCGCAAAGGATCTTGGAACCGGTCATGAGCAGTCTATGACTATCTCCGGCAGAAAAGACCTCAAAGATGACGAGATCGACAAGATGGTCAAGGACGCAAAACAGTTCGAAGCAGAGGATAAGAAACGCCGTGAAGAGATCGAACAGCGAAACAACGCCGATAACGCCGTCTACGCTGCAGAAAAACTCGTAAACGACAAAGAGACCGCTGACAAGATCGATGCCGAAGACAAGGAGAAAATCTCGTCCGCGGCAGCCGAACTCAAAGAAGTCCTTGCAAAAGAGGATGCATCCTCTGAACTGATGAAAGAAAAGATGGACGCCCTTCAGGAAGTTGTCTTTGCAGCGACCTCCAAGATGTACCAGAAGGTACAGGAAGAGCAGCAGGCAGCCGGTAACGCTTCCGGTTCAGGTTGCGAAGGAAACTGCGATTCCTGCAACACCGACGACAACGTCGTAGATGCAGACTTCGAAGTCAAAAAGGACTAAATCCCCTTTTTTCTGGGAGCTAAGAAATGGGTTCGGAATCGTACTATGATGTCTTAGGTTTGCCCCGTAACGCTACGGAAACAGACATTAAAAAAGCTTACCGAAGCCTCGCCAAGAAGTATCACCCGGATGTCTGCAAGGATGCCGGGGCTGAGGAGAAGTTCAAGTCGATCAACGAGGCGTATGACACTCTGTCAGACGAGGGAAAACGCCGGCAGTATGATCAGCTTGGACATGATAATTTCACGAATGCATCGAAAGGGAACTATTCCGGCGCAGGAGGTGCAGGAGGTGCAGGATTCAATACGGACTTCTCAGGATTTGGAGATATCTTCGACTTCTTTGGCGGAGGGGGCCGAAAACAGAGCGGGCCACGTGAAGGCGACGATCTTTTGATGCGGATCCAGATCACGCTGCAAGATGCGGTATTTGGTGCACAAAAAGAGATCGAGCTCATGCATTCGGAGAGCTGTCCGGACTGCGATGGAACTGGCAGTTCAACGAAGAAAACCACCACATGCAGTAAATGCGGGGGAACGGGTCAGATCAAACAGGTGAAGAATTCTATCTTCGGCCAGATGGTCACCCAGTCTCCGTGTCCTGACTGCGGCGGAAGAGGGAAGATCCCCGAATCGACGTGCAAAAAATGTAACGGCACGGGCAAAACCAAAGTACGCCGCAAGGTGACGGTGAATGTCCCAGCGGGAATCGATACCGGTATGCGTCTGCGTATGGAGGGATACGGCGAGGCTGGAGATTACGGAGCGAGAAACGGCGATCTGTATATCGAGATCTATGTCGTGTCGAATCCAAAGTTCGACCGTGAGGATGATAATCTGGTCACGCAGTATGAGATTTCCCCTGCCCAGGCGGTTCTCGGTTGCGAGGTGGAGATCGAAACGATCGATAAAAAGACGGTCATTCTCAAGATCCCGACCGGGATCACCTACGGAACACGCCTTCGGGTCGCCGGAGAAGGTGTCCGCAGACGCGGCAATTATGGGAACCTGCTCGTCAGGATCGTGATTGCCACGCCGAAGAAAATTTCCTCAGCTGAGAAGGAGCTGTATGAAAAGCTTCTCGAGGCAGAAGGACACGCCGGATCTTCCACATCGTCTAAGGGCAGTGAGAAGCAAACCCGGAAAAAGCGCGGAGTTTTTAAGTAAGCGAGGATTTGGTGAAGGTCCCCTTCACCAAACCAGAAGCGGGGAGCAAATCTCTGATTTGCGACCAAGCGAGAATTTACTCACACAAAATCACGAAGGTCCCCTTCACCAAACCCGAAGCGGGGAGCAAATCTCTGATTTGCGACCAAGCGAAATATCTCACACAATATATCTAAACACCCCGGACCAGGTCTCTCAAGCCAAGGGTCAAATACTTCTGATCGACCCTGGTACCACACCCCACTTTTTTTTCAAATTCTTAATCATCTGGTTAAGATGCACTACCCTTAATTAATCCTTAGGTCTATAGTAATAGATAATGACTCTCGCACTGCTGTCAGTCTGGGACAAGACCGGGATCCTTGATCTCGCTCGTACCCTGATTGCAAATAACATTGGGATCTTAAGTTCTGGAGGAACGGCAAAAGCTCTTCGTGAAGCCGGTATTCCTGCAAAAGACGTTTCAGACTACACTCATTTTCCTGAGATGATGGATGGCCGGGTCAAAACGCTGCACCCGAAGGTCCACGGCGGTCTTCTTGGTCGCAGAGGTATCGATGACAATGTTATGATGAAACACGGCATCGAAGCGATCGACATCCTCTGTGTAAATCTATATCCGTTCGAGGAGATGTCAAAAAAGAATCTCCCGCTCGATGAACTCATCGAGTTCGTCGACATCGGCGGACCGGCCATGATCCGTGCGGCATCCAAAAACTTTAAGGACGTCGCGGTTTTGACCGATCCAGCGGATTATCCAATGGCGATCGAAGCGGTCGAAAACGGCGGCTTCTCTCTCGAGCAGAAGCTTCGCCTGGCGACAAAAGCATTCACGCGAACAGCCGCATACGATGCCGCCATCTCCAACTACCTCAACGGGATCGATAAGGGTTTCCCTGATGTGTACACCGCTCAGTTTGCTAACGGGAGAAAGCTCAGATACGGAGAAAATCCGCATCAGATGGCAGCGGTCTACGGAACCTCAGGAATTGCCGGTCAGGTTGCCCTGCAAGGTAAGGAGATGTCCTACAACAATTATCTTGATGTCCATGCCGCAGTCGGACTCTGTAGAGAACTTTCCGGATTTGCCACCGTTATTGTGAAGCACAATAATCCGTGCGGCGTTGCTGTTGGGAAAAATCAGCTTGCATCTTATCTGAAAGCACGGGACGTTGACCCTATCTCCGCATACGGCTCGGTGGTTGCGATGAGCAGCCCAGTGGATGTTGATGTGGCAAAAGAGATATGTTCGACCTTCGTTGAGGTCCTGATCGCTCCCTCATTCAGTGATGAGGCACGCACATTGATGAGATCGAAAGAGAACATGCGTCTTTTGATCCTCCCCCCCGCAGTACCGGCAGAGGAGATCCGAACGATCGATGGCGGCATGCTCGTTCAAAGAACACCGGAGTACACCGAGGACTGGAAGGTCGTATCAAATCGTGCCCCGACCGCTGACGAAGTCGAAGCGTTGAAACTTGCCTGGAAGGTCGTTAAGTATGCAAAAAGCAATGCGATCATCTACGCGAACAAGACGGAAACCGTTGGTATTGGTGTCGGTCAGATGAATCGTGTTGACTCGGCAAAGCTTGCGATCCAGAAGGCTGCAGAGTTCAAGAGAACGATGAAGGGCACGGTTATCGGTTCGGATGCGTTCCTGCCGTTTGCCGACACGCTTGAAGTAGCAGCCGAAGCAGGAGCTACGGCACTTATCCAACCGGGTGGTTCGATCCGTGATGACGAGGTCCTTGCTAAGGCAAATGAGCTTGGTATTGCGATGGTTTTTACCGGCACCCGGCACTTCAGACATTAAGTGTGATAGATAAAAGGGATGATTTTCATCCTGCTTTTTTTCGTAAGGCGGGTTTGCTCTCCGACTCGGGTCTACGACCCTCGCTTTCAGCGTCCAACCCGCCCCCTCTTCGAGCTTTTCAAGGAGCATGATCTGGAACCTAAGAAACAGAAGAATAAGTTTCCTGAGTTGAGATGAGTGGATCATTGCCTTACCCCATCGCGCTGAGAGAACAAAACCCGAGAATAATATCTGCGAGGCCTCTGCCCTCACACTGACCATACGATTTTTCCTAAAAAACGCGCAGGCATCACACAAGCAAAAAACTCATTATTGGACGACCAATCAAATTGGCGACTTATGACTGAGTATCACACCAATTATCAGTGGATTTCTAACTTGTTTCACTATAACATCAAAAATCGGCTAAAATCCGTCATACAAATAGTGGTTGGTTTTCTTCTTTGCTCATAAATATCAGGTCCAGAGCATCATAAAAGAGCCTTAAAATCAAATAATACCTTCTTTGTCTGAAATAGAAAAAAAACACATGACCCTAAAAATGAGGACAGGAATAGACATTATAATATATAGAAGAGGGCGTAAAAAATACTTGATAAACAGAGGATCACGATACAATGAAACGGCAAACGATACAATTCATGATACTATGTCTGGTGATAGGGCTTATTTTCACCACTGGTTGTGTCATGATAAAACATCTGGAGCCGATCTCCGATGAAAAATTGGCCGACATGCAAAGTTCGTTGGACGAACTGATACCCACTCTTGAAGAACAGCTCAATGAGATCTTCATCCTCACCAATAACACAGCAAGCAACCTTACTGGATCTGAAATCGGCACACCCGCATTAGACCAAACAATGTTACAACTTCGCCGCGATATTCCAGCCTCATATGAGGTCTTCTTTGTTGATGCAGATAACGTCTGCCTCGCAATAACTGGCAAATCACATAACCATGAACTTATCGGGAAACAGACATGTGTTTCGATCACCGAAGCAGACTTCACCAACACAATAAACGGCTGCATCATCACCGAGCCCATCACGTTCATTACCGGAGACAGAGGAGTCTTGGCAATTGCTCCCATATACAATGGATCCGGCATATACAACGGGTCTCTTCGTGTCTCCCTCAACCCAGCCTATCTTTTTTCCGGGGTGGCATCCAAGATCAGATCCGAGGAAAAATATACCGTCTGGGTCATCCAGCCAAATGGGGTACAGATCTATGACGAAAAACTTCGGGACATCGACAAAAACGCACTGAACGATCCGATGTACCGTCAGATGACTGCCGGCAATGGTGCAGAGCGCGTAGGTAAAGAAAAAGAAGGTAACCTTTCATGCATGTATCAAAGCATCGGATCGGCAGAGTTTAAGCAGGTAAACGCTGTCTGGAAAACGGTCATGCTGTCAAACTGCATCGAATGGAGGATCATCCTGGTCGACAATGCCAATGCCGGTATAAATGGCGAAACCCAGGTCACTACTGCCGAACTCAAAAAATTTGTCGAAAAGGCATACATCTACACCCAGACCCATACCAAAGAGGAGTCTGTTCGTGCATTCAATGACCCGAAAGGTACGTTCATCGACGGTGAACTGTATATCTTTGCCTATGACGTGACGGGAATGACCCTTGCGTTACCGTATCAACAGAACATCGTTGGCACAACTCGATGGAACGGAGAGGATGTTCTTGGAGTAAAAGCTCTCCAGAGATTTATCGACAAATCCAAATTTGGAGGAGGGTTTGTGTATTATCAGTATCCAAACCCGAACAACAACTTTGCTTCTGATTTAAAGCTGTCATATATCTTACCCGTTGATGAAAACTGGTTTATCGGAGCAGGAATATATCCGGGAGCGGTCACCCCCAATTACACTTGGGAAAAACGAAATCAGCTGGTCACCCAGGTGAGGGGATTTCAATATCTTTCTACCATAATGCCAGAACAGGAACTTTGGCAGATGATCAATGATCCGACAAGCGAGCTCCAGATCGAAGGGCTTTGTCCGTTTGCTTTGGACGCAGAAGGAAATGTTCTTTCCTGTATCTGTGATCCTAATCGAGTCGGAGTGAACTGGCTAGGATCCACGAACTCTTATGGTATGTCACCGGTACGAGAGATAATTTCTCTTGGGAGGACCGGAGGGGGGCTGATGTATAGTCTTGTGGAGAACCCAGTCATTGGCATAGAAGAATATATGATCATCTGTGTGGAGCCTGGAGATGGGGATATCTATTACGGCAGTATGATGCATCTGGACGGTACATAAGATGGCGCTAAAATACAGAAAAAAGACTCAAAAACAGACGCTTATCACCATGGGGATCATTCTTTCGATCATTTCGATCCTTATCGTATGTGGCGCTGCTGGCATAGCATTATTGGGAACTGGGTATGTTGTCGATAAATCGCTCGAAGACCCGGATGTACTGCTGAATGTGTTTGTGGTCGGCAATGATCTGGTCGTAACGATCTATGAGGGGAGAAGAGTGAATGAGATAGTACAACTTTCCATCGAGATCGAAGGAGCCCCACTCTCATCTGCGATGTCGGTCAAACCTGCACCTAAGTCCGGTACCGGAGATGTGCGTTTTGTTGGGGTCTGTGACGGGATAACTGGCATGAGAGGTATTGCGATCCACGGGATCTTTTCGGACGGAAGAAACCAGATCCTTAAAATGAACACGATCAAGTTCACCTAAATATTTATTTTTTTATTCTATTTTTAAGATATCACATAACGTCGGCCGTACAACGCGCTTAAACAAAATGATACTTGCTTTCCTTTACTATTATTTTAAGGAATCAAATATGATCTCAAAGCCCCTTTTCATTTTTTTTCAAAAAAGTCGTTACTAAGATGGTAAAGGATAGGTATAATTACTTCCCCTCCAATAATATTCATTATCATAAACGTGATATAAAATGAAAAAACGTTGCATCGTGAGTATCAGTATCATCTCTATTATCTTACTAATTCTCATCTCTACCATAGGAATCACTATTTTTACAGCAAAAGGCGTTGAACTGGAGCCAGTTTCCCCAGAACAAATAAGTGATATGGAAGCTGCCCTCTCTCCGGTGATCTATCAGATCAACAAAGAAATGGAAACGGCTTCCAGTGCTGTATGGAATACCGCCCGGGAACTTGACGGCGTAACGGCCGATGACCCAGCCGTCATCATTGCCCTTCTCAAACTGAAACGTGATATCCCAGTGTCATTTGAAGCAGGTATTTTCGATACAAATGATATCATCGTAGCATCTACAAAAGATTTAGGGTCATCCGTAGAACTTGGTGAAGGCAAGTCATCAAATCATTATACCGAGGAGGATTTCAAAGCTGCAGGATCACAGTGTATCGTATCAGAATATTCGACCTTGCTCTTCGGCGACAACGGAGTTACGATCACAACGGCGGTATATGATGCCGACGGAAATTTTAACGGAACACTTCGGGTCGCGATCGATACCTGGTACCTTTTCTCAGGAGTTACTGAGGAACTCAGAGCTCAATACGGATACACGATATGGGTGGCTCAGGAAAACGGCCTCGTGATCTTTGATCAGGACAGTGAAGAGATCGGTCGCAATATATTGACGGATGACCTTTATTCGACCGCATCCCTCAAGAATGCAGCAAAAGCCTTAACTAAGAATCCATCCGGGAATACCTCAATCACTTTCTATGACACCTATTGGGTCGATTTTACCCAGTCAAATGCAGTTTGGAATACGGTGGTTCCAGGATACGATATGGAGTGGCGCATAGTTCTTACCGACAATGTTGTTAAGGAGACCATAAATACCAGTACGATCACGCCAACTCCTGAGGAACTCAAAGTATTTGTCGAAAAGGCGTACGTCTATGCCCAAAAGAATGGGAAAGAACATGCTCTTGCAGCATTCAATGATCCACATGGAAGGTTCATCGATGGTGAACTCTACATCATCGCCTATACCATGGATGGGGATACATTGGCACTCCCCTTCCAGCCAGGCATCATTGGGAAAAACCGGTGGTTCTTTGAGGACTCGAACGGCGTAAAGGTAATGCAGAGAATGGTCGCCAGAGCAGAACAAGGCGGCGGATATGTAGGTTATCTGTATCCAAATCCCGATCATAATTATGCTCTGGAGTATAAACTGGCATATGTTATTCAGGTGAATGATGAGTGGTTCATTGGTTCTGGAATATATTTACAAGACAACCGCCTCGATCCGGATAAATCTATAGATTGGAAAGCGCGTGATGATCTGACGTATCAGGTAAGAAATATGCAGTATCTTGCAAAAACCGAAGGAATTTTATCCGTGGTCGAGATGGTCAAGGATCCGTCAAGTGAGCTGCAGATCGAAGGGTTGTATCCGTGCGTCATCACAGAAAAAGGAACGGTTCTTGCCTATGCACTGAAACCTGAAATGGTAGGTACAAATCAGCTTGGCGTAAATAATTCTTTAGGGATGTCAATCACACGCGAGATCCTATCATCAGCCAAAGCCGGCGGAGGAATGATGTATTTCCTTATAGATATCCCGCCCGAATACAAAGAGAAACATGTATTGCTTTATGTTGAGCCGGCAAATACCAACACATACGTTGGCAGCCTAATAGTATTAGAATAAAGAGGGATGCCCTATGGTCATACGCTACAAGAAAAAGAGCCCTAAGAAAATAAAAATAATAATGGCGGGTTTTTTGATCATGACCATTGTGCTGATCTTGGCGGGTTCCCTCTTTGGGTTATTGCTCGGAGCAAACTATATTTTTGATCAGTCACTTAGCGATCCGGATGTTCTGCTCAATCCCGTGATATCAGGAAATGATATCATCGTAACGATATATGAGGGGAGACGGGTCAATGAGATGGTACGGATCTCTATAGAAATCGAAGGATATTCTCCCGTGGTAAGGGACGTTCCGAAAGGAGAGAAAGAGATCGAATTTCGAGGGATCGCCATGTATATCACCGGAACGAGAAGTGTAGGTGTTCGCGGGACATTCTCCGACGGATCGGTGGCACTGCTAAAGGTAGCATCGCTCAAATTCACGTGAGCTAATAAAAAAAATATTTTTTTAATAAAGGGATCAGTTTTTCGACTGATCTCTCAACTCTTCTAACAGGAGCGGCATAAACGTTCCTGCATCGCTGATCAGTCCGATCGCCTGTGAAGTTCCGCGGTCCATAAGTTTGGTGACCGATGCCGGATTGATGTCCACACAGATGGTTTTGACATGAGAGGGCAGCAGATTTCCAACGGCTACTGAGTGCAGGAGGGTTGCCACCATCAAGACCATGCCAAGGTCGGTGATATGCCGGCGCATGGCGTCCTGGGACTCCATGACGTTCTGGATAACATCCGGGAGAGGGCCGTCATCACGGATCGAACCGGCGAGAACGTAGGGCACATCGTTTTTGATGCATTCGTACATGATCCCGCGGGTGACAAGACCGGATTCGACGGCGGCCTTGATCGAGCCGGCATCCATGATCTTATTGATGGCATATAGATGATGCCGGTGTCCTCCGCTGACGAGTTCGCCGGTCGTAAGGTCCATCCCAAGCGATGTGCCATAGATACAGTTCTCAAGATCGTGCGCCGCAAGGGCGTTGCCGGCAAAGATGACGTCCAGATATCCTTCCCGGATCATGGCTGCTACGGAATCTGCTGCGCCGGTATGGACGATCGCGGGACCGCCGACAAGAGCTACTTTTTTCCCGGTGGATTTGACCCAGAGAAGTTCTTTGGCGATTCTTCGGATGATGGCTTTGCTCGGCCGCTCAGAGGAGACGCTTCCGCCCATAAACTCGAAAACACCGATCTCACGAGGACGTTCGGGGAAGTCGACCCGTACTCCTTCTTCACCAACAACGACGGTGTCTCCGGGCATAAGTTTTCCCTGAACGACACACTTTGCGGTCATATTTTTCGGATCGACCCAGATCAGGGCGTCCATCTTCATATTGTCGACAGGGATCCACGTTTCCTTACAATGGATATAGGTCGGGTGATTGGTGGTCGAATAAAATCCCTCTGGTGCAACCTTTTCTTTTATTACCGATCCAAGCTCGACTTCAGATTCTCCTGATACGAGAACACCTAACCGGCGCAGCTGACTTATGAGTGCAGTGAGCTGTTCGGGCGTCTCTGCAGAGATCTGCATCCTGGCATAACTTGGATCCGTTTTCAGCCGGCCTAAGGTGAACTCGTCCGTTTCAAAATCGCCATTGTATTCAACAACGGTGTCCATGACCTTGGCAAGGATACCGGAATCTACTATGTGGCCCCGAAGTTCGATCTCCCGCGAAAATTTCATGGGGTACATTTGGACGTGAGATGAGATGAATTTAGGGGCGGATTGGCGACGAAGTCGACGATCTCAGTCGAGCAAACTGAAAGTTTGCGAGCGGGCTACCCCGTAGGGGCGGGTTGGACGCGAAGCGGACAACCTTAGCCGAGCAAGCCAATAGGCTTGCGATTAGCGGCCTTAGCTGAGCAAACTGAAAGTTTGCGAGCGGGTTGGACGCGAGCGAAGCGAAGCAGACGATCTTAACCGAACTAGTCGATAGACTTACTCCAGTGGTACCCCCATCACACGAAATTCACGAAACCAAACACGAAAACACTAAAAATAAAAATTCGGTTGGATGAGATACATTTAGTACCTTCCCCCGTCTCGCAAGTCTATCGACTTGCTCGGCTAAGGTCGTCCGCTTTCAGCGTCCACCCCGCCCTCCACACGAAATTTTCTAAAATCAACGAAATGCACAAAAAGGAGGACAGGGGTGAAGGGTGGTATATATCAATATTGACCGACAAAATAAAAGACAATGCTCTATTACAAAGATGAATCCTATGCGATATTCGGGGCTATTTTTGAAGTGTATAAAACTCTTGGAAACACATTCATCGAATCATTTTATCAGAAGGCTCTGGAACATGAATTTACCCTGAGAAACATTCCATTTGTCCCACAGAAACGTATTCCGGCGATGTACAAAGGTCAGGAGATTGGATACTATACCCCGGACTTTGTCTGTTTTGACAGAATCATTGTTGAGCTAAAGTCACAACAAAATACCACGGAAGAAGAACAAAAACAGGTGATGAACTATCTCAATCTCGGGAAATACGATCTCGGAATCTTAGCGAATTTTGGTACATTCCCAAAGGCATACGTGCAAAGGATCGTGCGAAAAGGAGCATCACTTACTTCTGTGGAGGAAGAGGAACCACCGTATTTTTTTGAGTGATAAAAACCCAATACATCTACTTTCTTTTAAAAACAGAATATCTCCATTTCTCCGCCCCTGTCCCTCTTTTCGTGCATTTCGTTGATTTTTGCAGATTTCGTGTGGAGGGCGGGGTGGACGCTGAAAGCGGACGACCTTAGCCGAGCAAGTCGATAGACTTGCGAGACGGGGGAGGGTAAGATATCTATCTCCACACAACCGAATTTTTATTTTTAGTGTTTTCGTTATATTTTAGTGAATTTCGTGTGATGAATGTGCACATCCAAAACACCCCGTACACCTAATCGAAATACATCCAAAAAGAAAAAACACCTAATCGAAATACATTCAATAAAAAAAGAAAAAAATCAGAAGCCTCTTGCAATGAAGAAGTCTGCCATCTCCATAATAAGCGTCTTTGCTTCCGAATCAGGGAGAACATGCATACCAGCTTTGGAATCGGCGATAAGCTTTGCTGCAATACCGTGGGCCTTATCCAAAACGCCGCTCGTCTCCAGAAGATGGATTGCTTCGGCGATCTCTTCCTTTGAAAGCTTCGGCTTGTGATATACGGAAAGATCCACCCCTGCTTCCCGTGCGAGAATTGCAAGAATGGTCTGTTTGTTTTCCCGAAGGTCGGATGCCTGATCCTTTCCCGATACCTCGGTTGGGGCGATAAGGTCGATGATATCGTCCTGGATCTGGAAAGCCATACCCGTGTTTAGACCAAGCGTGTACAGAGCAGAGATCTGGTTGATATTTCCACCCGCAAGTGCCCCCCCTATTCCGGCGGCGGCTGCGTAAAGAACACCCGTCTTTTTCCTGACCATAGAAAGATACTCGGCCAAGGTCACGTCGGATCTCGTCTCAAAAGAAACGTCTTCCTGCTGACCTTCGCAAAGTTCATGACAGGAGTGAGCAAGCATCTGAACCGCGATGACTTTGGAGTCGGAGGTGGCATTTTTCACACTGCAGAGATGTTCAAACGCATTTGCATACAAAACATCGCCTGCTAAAATCGCGGTTGCCTCGTTCCATACCACATGGACCGTCGGTCTGCCGCGGCGAAGAGAGTCCCCGTCCATGATATCGTCATGAACAAGGGTGAAGGTGTGCGTCCATTCTAACGCAAGAGCTGCCTGAAAAACATCCTCTGATGCGCCGCTTCTAACGGAATCTGCCGATAGAAGAACGAGAGCCGGTCGAAGGCGTTTTCCTCCGCCAAGAAGGAGATGGGACGCTGCTTTCTGCAGAGTCGTGTTGACCGCTTTACTATACTCGTCCGCCTCCATATCCACTTTGGCGGCAACAATTTTCAGGTATTCATCAAGTTTCATAATGACCTCACTTAGGAAGAACCAGGCGGTCTCCGTTCTGCATGATGTGGATCTCTTTATTCAGTGAGTATCCAAACTCACTGCCAAGCGTCACATGTCCTGCTTTCATAGAGAACGGAGCGTGGGACGGGATGATATGCTCAGGATTGAGCATGGCGAGGAGATCATAATGCTCCTGATAATACGCGTGACCGGTCACGTGGAGTCCGTCAAAAATACGGGCACCTTGCCTGATAAGAAGACGGTCAACCTCTGCACGCTGGGCATAGTTGCTAGGTGTCGGGATGATATTTGCCGAAAACATGACCTTGTCTCCCTTCTCGATCTTAAGAGGGGTCTCGTTCATTGCGATACGAGAGAGCATGGATCCGGGTTCACCCTGGTGACCGGTCGCTACGAGAAGGAACTTGTCCTTGCCTTCTTTGACAACGCGGCGAAGCATGCGTTCGGTGGTCTTTCTGTTGCCATAAATGCTCGTTCCTTGCGGGAAGGCGACCAGTTTTAAGATCTCAGCAGTGCTACTGTATCGTTCCATACTGCGTCCAAGAAGAACAGGGATCCGGTCGATCTCACGGGCACATTCGGTGATGGTCTTGATCCTTGCGATCTGCGATGCGAAGGTCGAAACAATGATGGCGTTTTTATCATCCTCACACCGCATGATCGCATCACGGACCCGAAGACGAGCGACCTGTTCACTCGGGGAGTATCCACGGTCACCCAAGTTCAGGGATTCGACGATCAGAACTTTTACGCCCTGTTTGCCGATCTCACGAAGACGAGCGAGATCTGGGGGTTCGCCGATCACCGGTGTCATATCGAATTTGAAATCGTTTGCATATACGATAGCGCCGTCCGGGGTATGGAGAACTGCCATGATCGAATCAATGATACTGTGCTGAACGCGGACAAACTCTAACGTAAGCGTCTGGGAGATGGTGTATTTTCCCCCTGCTTTCATAGCAATGGTCTTGTTCATCACCGAGAATTTGCGTTCGCCTTCGATCTGCTGTTTGATCAGCTCGTTTGTATAGGGGGTCGAGATGATCGGGCAGTTATATCTGTGTGCAAGTTTCTGGATCGCACCGATGTGGTCCAGGTGACCGTGTGTACAAACGATCGCTTTAACGGTCCCTTCGACCGAGTTCATTACAGTGTCATCTGGAATTGCGCCCATCTGAATAAGATCCAGAGAGTGCATATTCTCCATATCCACATTGTTGTTGCCCGTGATCGGGTCCAGATATAGTCCAATGTCAAAAATGACGATCTCTTTGCCGACGCGGACCGCGGTCATGTTTCTTCCGACCTCGTTGTATCCGCCAACGGCTATAACTTCTATGTCTACCATAATATTTTGTTTCCTGATTTTTTTATGTCCGAATCATCTGCCTGACGTTGCCTAGGAGGTAATACCTCACCTTCGAAAGGGAGGAAATATCTTTTACCCCGCAAAGGAACATCGCTGCAGAGAGTTCCGTGTGAATAGTTTCTATTGCATATCCCAGAGCTTTCTCGCCGGAAAGCGCAGGGCCAAGAAGGGATAATGCCATCCCTCCTAGCGTTGCGCCAAGGACGATCCCTTTTGCAATATCAAGACCGGTCTTCAACCCGCCGGTAGCTATGACCGGTCCTTTACTTACCTTCGCTACCTCAAAAACGCTGACCGCGGTAGGGATACCCCATGATATGAGAGTATTTCCTAATCCGACCAGAGCCTTATCACCGGCAGCATCCCGTTTATGTGCACGGGCACCCTCGATTTTTGCCCACGACGTACCGCCGTATCCGCCGGTGTCGATCGCGGCGACACCGACATCGAAAAGCCGGGCGGCAACTTCTGACGAAATACCGCATCCGGTCTCTTTTACGATTATAGGAACATGTGATTCTTTACATGCACGTGAGATGGCGTCAAGGCATGAAGTCGCATTGTGATCGCCTTCCGGCTGAACGGCTTCCTGAAGAAAATTCAGGTGGATACACAAAGCGTCGGCGTCGATCATTTCGACCGCGGCATCGACCCAATCCATTCCATGACTGACCAGCTGGACAGCACCAAGATTTCCGCAAAGGAACGCATGAGGGGCGGCGTCTCGAACGATACTGAAACTTTCAGCAAGGTCGGGATTTTCAAGGGCAGCACGCTGCGATCCAACTCCCATGGCAAGACCGTATTTTTCTGCAGCGGATCCAAGAACACGATTCACTTCAGCGGTGTCCGGGTGGCCGCCGGTCATTGCGGAGATGAAAAGCGGCGAGGACAGTTTTCTGCCAAGGAAGTCGACCGAGAGATCGATCGAATCAAGATCACATTCAGGCAACGCGTTGTGTACTAAAATGACATCCTCGAATCCTGAACTGCCGGCGGTCACGTCGGTTTCACTGCAGAGACGCAGATGATCCAGTTTTCGTGATGATGTGGTAGTGTTCAGAATCATTTCTTTACCAAGGTCCCGCCGTAATTTTCTCCGAAAAGGAAATCTGCCACACGGCCGGCGGCAAATATATGGGAGTCTACCCCTTCGTCGGCGAGGAGAAGGAGTTCATCGATCTTTCCACGCATCCCGCCGGTGATGTCTGTACTCGAAGATCCGCCAAGATCGATCTTTCCAACACTTGATCTGGTGATCTCTGGAACGATCGAACCGTTCGAAAGAACACCGCCAACATCGGTCGCGATGCCTACGCGTTTTGCGCCGAGCTTTACCGCGAGATAAGGGACTAGTTGGTCCCCTGATATGATACAGGCACCACGTTTGGTATCCATGACCACATCCCCGTGGAGCACTGGAACAATGCCAAGTGCAAGCATCTCTTTGATCTGCGAAACGCCGGCAGAGACGAGTCGTCCGTTTTCTGCAAGACAGCAGCCGAATGGATGAAGAGATACAGCCGGAACACCTGCTTCACGAAGAGAGGTCACCACAGAACGGTTGAGTCCGGAGACGGCCTCATGGGTAACAAAAATACCTGCGGCATTTTCTTTCGTGACACCGCCTGGGATATCATAGGCTTTTGCCTCGGGGTGGCCGCATGAACCTGCGCCGTGTACGATGATGAGAGGGAATTTTCCGGCAAACGGTGCTATCTGCTCTGCAAGGATCTTGATCTTTGCTAAATCGACGACGCCTTCTTCAGATTTTTTCGTGACGATGCTTCCGCCGAGTTTGATGATCACCGGTTCATTCATCCTTTTCCCTCCGTACTCCTTCTGTATCGATGGATGTGGTTATAGGGCGGGCATCACAGTCTTCTATTGCGCCGGCGACCCGGTTGCGGGATCCCTTCGAACATAACGCCCAGATGCATCCCCCTCCGCCAGCTCCGGAAAGTTTTGCTCCGTATGCCCCCGCATTTCGGGCAGCGAGAACAAGCTGAGACAACGCCGGATGACCCACGCCAAGAGCATCCAGAAGAGCATGGTTCCGATTCATCAGAATGCCAAGCTCTTTAGGATTTTCGAGATTGTGCATGGCTTCCATGGTGATCCCTCCGATCGCATCTATGATCCCATTTGCGATCACGGGCGAATTTTGTTTGAGTTCAGCAACTCTTCCCACCATCTCACCGGTGTTGTGGGAGACAAGAGAGTTCCCGATCACGATCGAGAGATTCTGAGGAGGGAGAAGCCGGCGTTTTTCATTGCCACGGATGAAGACCAGGCCGCCAAATGTCGAAACATATGTGTCGGTCGCACTGGCACGACCTCCCTGTGTGATTTTTTCCACCTCGAAAGCGAGATTCGCAACCTGTTCCCGGTCGTAGCCAAGTTCAAACTCGTCGTTGATCGCAAAAAGCGTCGCTACCGTGACGGCGGCAGATGAGCCAAGGCCGGATGCACTTGGAAGTTGGGATCTGACATACACGCTGCCCTTCACATCGGCGATCCGAAAACATTCCGCGATGTAGGGGGAGTTTGGCTTCTGATAGTATCTCGAATGCCGAACGGTGACCTGAACGCGAGGTTTTATCGCCATCGCGATGGCAGGTTTTCCGTAAACGACAGCATGTTCTCCAAAAAGAATGACTTTGCCCGGAGCGCTCCACGTTGCCATCTCAGACCATCTCCATTGCCGCATATCCTACGACCTCATTTAAATCGCCGGTGACATCGCCCGATGTCTCATACAACAGAACACGGGCTTCTTTTGCGCCAAAGGAGGCACATATCTGTGCCGTCGCGGCGATACACCCGTATCCGCACATGGAGGGACGCAGCTTGGAAAGTGCAGTATAAAATGCGGCGGTATCAAGATTTTGTAGGGCCGCAAGAACGGTGAGATCTTTTTGTGTGGCGATCTTGGCAGGAACATAATGTGAACCATCACCCGAAGCGATCACGATCGGACGGATCCCGGATTTTTTTGCAGCGGATAAAACTCCGTGTGCGACCTCGCTTGCCCCTTTTGGTGACTGGTCACCCATCAAAATCGGAACGATCTTGGCTTTTGGGAACCTGTACCGAATGAAGGGCATCTGAGTTTCAAGAGAGTTTTCCTCTACTGACATCAGATTGTTTCGAACAGGGATGTGTTCACTTAGAGCTTCGATGAACGCAAGATCCGGAGAAACATTGCCAAGAGGGGTCTCCCATATCATATCCGAGGTGGAGGTTTCAACTCCGGCATGGCTTGGTCCTATCAGAACAAAGGTCCCGTCAAACTCCGGGGATATTTTTGCATACCCGCATGCTGCCGTTTTTCCTGAATAAACAAAGCCTGCGTGAGGTACGAGGATCCCGTATGGATTTGAAACAGACGTCACCGTAGATGCAAAAAGGGAGAGCAGAAGTGCGCTGAGCTCATGCTCATTTTTTGGATAGAATCTACCCGAAAGTGTTGAGAACCTCACAGACCTTTCCGTGGTCTTGGGTTCTGCCGGTATTTTTGATATCATTGATATATAATGGGGAGATTTCCAGATTCCCCATTTTAACCGTTTTTGTCCGCCTGACCTGTGAAGCGTGGGGCGGGTTTATGTAAGGTATAATAGTATTGGTAGGGAAAGGGTTTAATTGTTGGGGTGAAGGGAAAAATAATGGAGGGATTTGCTCGGTCTAAATGTTAATTTGTTGGAAAAAATATATTGAATTGAGAGAGAATTGATTCGTTCAGGGGCAGAATCAACCGTTGCTCTGTCATAGTGAAAAAATGATAAATCCGGATGTGGCCACAATAAAAAAAAAGAAACGCGAATAAACGCGAATCACATTTTTCAAATTATTACTATGATTTCTTGTATGGGGCGGGTTGGAGCGGGTCGACCCGCAGGGGCGGCCTTAGCTGAGCAAGGCTTTGCCTTGCGAGCAAACTGAAAGTTTTTCGAATGTGGACGCATGAGATAGTTAAACGCGAATCTCCGCGAATTAACGCGAATCGCATTTTTCTTGCGCCGTCGTGCTCTGCTCCGGCTTATCGCCTACGCAGGAATCGCACGCCGTCTGGAAAAATGCTACCGGAAAAACCCGCGTGCGGGTTTTTCTTTTATCTTCCAGGGATATTTTCATTATTCAGATACCTTTCATCTGAGTATATGAGCCATCCATATCTTCATTCCAAAATATATCATTTTCTGTTCAACCATCTCTCTGTGTCAAAAAAAATATCTATCTTGAGAAAAACCCGCACGCGGGTTTTTCCGGTAGCAATTTTCCAGACGGCGTGCGATTCCTGCGTAGGCGATAAGCCGGAGCAGAGCACGACGGCGCAAGAAAAATGCGATTCGCGTTAATTTGCGGAGATTCGCGTTTCTTTTTTAATAGAGCCAACCCCACCCGTGCACTATTCATTTTAGAGATGTGCGTTTATTTGCGAAGAGCTGATAAAAAAGGGAAAAAAATAAAAAAATTATTTTGATGAGTTGATCAGACGAAAATCACTCGTTGTTGCATCCGGTCCCAGAACCGTCCGGTTTACCGCAGCAGCCAAATTCGTTTTGAACATCCTGACCAAGAAGTCCAACGGCGTCGGCTCTGCATCGTTGACAGTGCCGCATCTGACGGACATACGGTGCACAGATCTCATGCATCCGTGCCTTATCCTTCGCGGTCGGAGGAACAACGTCCTTGAATTTATACTGAGGGATAAGCGGGATGATATTAAAGTTGAACACACCCATTGCCCCTACTTTTTTAGCGATCTCTGGGATATGCTCATCGTTCACACCAGGGATGTACACGGTATTGATCTTCACGAGCATCTTGCGCTTAACTGCCTCTTCGATGCCTTTGAGCTGCTGCTTGAGCAGAACTTCGGCGCCCTCACGACCGTGATACTTCTTTCCGTGATAGTCGACGAAGGAATAAATTTTTTCGCCGACCGAGGGGTCGATGGCATTTAAGGTCACCGTGATATTTTTGACCCCGTATTTATCCAGGATATCGATCTTTTCTGGAAGCAGCAGACCGTTTGTGCTGAGACACAAGATCACGTCCGGATATTTTTCATGAACGAGGCGAAGGGTCTCAAACGTCTCCTCATTTGCAAGCGGGTCTCCGGGTCCTGCGATCCCGACGACTTTGATATGCTTCATCCGGGCAATGACCTCGTCGATCCGCTCCAAAGCCTCACCAGGGAGAAGAACCGCACTTGTGACACCAGGACGGGATTCATTCACGCAGTCAAAATCCCTGATACAATAATTACACTGGATATTACATTTCGGCGCTACGGCAACATGGCATCTGCCAAATGTATGTCGAGCCTCCGGACTGTAACATGGATGCTCATTGATCCTTCGAAGAGTCTCAGGGTCATACGGAACATTCTGTGCATCACGCAGATCTTTGTCAGTTTTAGGAGAGTCCATGTAAGTCTATTGTGTCTTATTCTATAAAGCCCAAACGTTTCTGGCACAATAGATTATATATTCCCGGGGTCGAAACAAGTTAAACAGAGGGTAGGAGAAGAGAATGGTAGATATAGGCAGCCTTTTCGGCAAAAATACTAAACAGAACCCATGGATAGCACGTGGGGAACAGGCATATGAGAAGGGACAATATGACGATGCGACCCAGCATTTCACAAAAGCACTTGAAATGGAGCCTGAATCGGCAAATCTCTGGACGAGACTAGCAACAAGTCAGAAATATAATCAGAAATATGACGCTGCTTCCCGTTCTTATGTTAAAGCCGTCGAACACGATCCAAACAATTTCCAGGCCTGGACATCACTTGCCATTCTCCTTGGCGACGTGGGAAAATATGAAGAGGCATTGTCTGCGCTTAGTCATGTCGTAGTTACGGAAAGCGAGGTGTACCTCAAAGATAAAAAATGCGTATGGCTGCTCCGATCCGGAAAATATCGGGATGCCGCCGAGGTCTGTTCACAACTTATCTCACGCTTTCCGGGAAATATGGAGTACCGGACCCGGTACGCTGATCTTTTGATGCGAAGCGGGATGTTTATCGAAGCACGATCCCTCTTTGATGACCTCTCCTCCACGCAAGGTAAACCTGAGCTGGTCGCAAACGCAGCATTCTGCTGTGAGATGACCGGCGATATCAAAGGTGCGCTGAAACGGTATGCAAACCTGACCGAAAACGATGTGGTCGGCTGGTACAGAAGAGCACGGCTCGAAGAAAGTGTGGGCAATTTTAAAAACGCCGCCGCCGCGTACGGGATGGTCCAGCATTACACGTCGGGAGATGACATCACCATCACTGTTCGCCGAGCACTTTCTTATTACTGGGACGGAAACGGAAAAGAGGCCGCGGTCCAGCTTGAAAAAGTTTTGACCAAAGGTTATGCGAATGCAGAACTTTGGCATCTGCTTGGAACGATTTCGTTTTTGAACGGAGAGTTCAAGCGTGCCATCGAAACATTCGCCGAGTACATCCACCTGAATCAGACAAACAATTCCGTCTGGTACATGAAAGGGTGTGCAGAGTACCTTTCAGGAAAATACAAAGAAGCACTCGAAAGCTTTGAGAAGATGAGCAAACGCGGAGCCGGCGGCCCCTCGCCTACGAAAATGAAATGGTTCGAGAACAACGAGCTTGACTTATTTGACAGTGCCCCTGTCCAAAAAGAGACGGCCAAAGTTGAGGTCGGCGTCGTCAACGAGGGGCTTTTGTCCATGCAGGGCTACGCTCTTGCAGCGCTTGGCCGCTACACCGAGGCGGACAAAGCCGCCGGAGTTGTGCTCAGCCATGCGCCTTCCCGGCTCGACATGGAGCTTTTGCACAGCCGATGCCTTGCCGGACTTGGACGATATCAGTACTCCGGAGATTCGGCGGCACGAGTTCTTTCGAAATCGCCGGATAATATGGCGGCCATGGAACAGCATGCCGCGTCCATGATGCTTGTCGGCAAATACAAAAAAGCCGCCGCATCCTGGGAAAAACTGGTCGAACTTGCGCCGGAAAACACCCTTGCCTACATCGGGCTTCTCAGGTCCAGTATCGGGATCGGTGACTACACAAAGGCAGAAGAGATCGCAAATATTTTGCTCCGTGAGGAGTATAAGCCGCGTGATATCACGATCACTCTCCTCGCCGGAGACGCCGCGAACTCTGCCGGAAACTATTCTGAAGCGGTTCTCCATTACCAAAACGCGGCTCTATTGTCCCAAAATACCCCGGCAGCATACCTCGGTCTTGGCTACGCATATGAAATGCTCGGCGAGTACGAAAACGCAGTAAGCGCTTTTGTTTCCGCAGACGAGATCCTGCCAAATCACCCCGGCATCCTCATTGGCCTAGGAAGAGCCTTGGCTGCATCCGGAAAAACACAGGAGGCTGCATCGACCTATCTTCGGATCATGACCGACCACCCGAATATCGCTGGGTCGGCGGTCCAGCTCACAAAACTTTGTGCCGATCTTGGGAACAATGAACTGGGAGCGGACGCGGCTTCCGTTGCCTTATCGAAAGGAGAAGGCAGCGTCGGTCTCTTGACCCTTGGCGGAGATCTTTGCAGATCGGTCGACAGGTTCGATGAGGCACAGGATTGTTACACGGCTGTTCTAAAGGAAGAACCAGATAACATCCACGCTCTCTCCTCGCTTGGACATGTTCACCTGCTAAAAGGCGAGTTCAAACTCTGTATCGAATCCATGGACAAGTGCCTTGCTCTTGTGCCCGATCATGGCGGGGCATTGTTCGATAAAGCAGCGGCATATGCAAATCTCGGCAGACTTGAGGAAGCCGCAAAAGTACTGCAGCACCTCACCGAGATCGACGAGACCAACACAAAAGCCCTGCTTGAACGTGCCGAGATCCTTGAACAGCTGCAAAGATATGATGAGGTGCTCGAGGTCTATGCAAAATATCTGGAGGTCGGCATGCCAAATGCGGACGTCATCAGAAAACTTGCAGCGATCTATCTTGTTCGAGGGGAGTATGAGGAGGCGGTCTCCGGATACGACCTCCTTCTTGAATCAAACCCTGATGACGTCGGGATACGCCGCCGGAGAACAGAGGCCCTCAGATTCCTAGGAAGAGATGAGGAGGCGGCAGAAGCCTGCGCCAAGATGCTCGCTCTTCGCCCCAATGATCACGCGATCAGATCCATGTATGCAAGCTCCCTTGCAAACGTCGGAAAAACAGAGGACGCCCTCAAACAGTACGCCGAGCTGACCCTCAAAGACCCGCAAAATATCGCGGCACTCTTTGGGTATGCTGATATGCTTTCACGGATGGGCAAATATCCCGAAGCGATCCGAGCCTTTGACAAGCTCATCGCGATATACCCAAAAAACAGTCTGCTCTACATCGAAAAGGCACTTGCCTCGATAAAGATCGGGGAGCCAAAGGATATCGTGAGCGATATGACAACGGCGGCTCGGATAGATCCGAAAAATCCGTATGTACTTTCCGGTCTTGGATTCATGCAGATGGTCACCGGCCACCCGACCGAAGCACTTGCGGCATTTGACAAAGCCGAGGCGGCAGGATGTACTGATCCGGATCTGAACTACTGCCGCGGGATCATCTATCTTCAGCAAAGAAGATTTGATCTGGCGGAAAAGGCGGCCGACCATATCCTGAAAACCGACAAGGACAACGTCCCGGCCATGCACCTGAAAGCACGATCTCTGGAGTCTGTTGGGAAACTCACAGAGGCGATCGAATATTACAATGAGATCGTGAAATCCTCTGAAGTCAGCGAAGAAATAAAAAAATCAGAGGAGTGAATGCAGGTACAAATTCTTTGCGTAGGAAAGATCAAGGACGTATATATTTCAGCAGGTATTGCCGAGTTTGAAAAACGTCTGCGTCCCTACGTGAAGATAATTGTCACCGAACTTGCCGAGATCAAGATCCCGGATAACGCCTCGGCATCCGAAGAGATCCGCGTGAAGGAAAAAGAGGGGGAACTTATCCTTGCACATGTAAAGGAGGGATTTTTCACGATCGCTCTTGACCCTCTGGGTGTTTTGCTTTCAAGCGAAGGGTTCGCCGAAATTTTTGGCGATGCAAAACTTTCCGGGAGAAACATCTGCTTCATCATCGGGGGGCCGCTTGGTCTCTCTCCCGGCGTGCTAGCTTCTGTTGGAAAAAAACTTTCCCTCTCTCACATGACCTTTACCCATACCATGTGCAGGCTCATTCTTTTCGAGCAGGTGTATCGCGCGTTTCGGATCTTACACGGCGAACCCTACCACAAATAGACTCCATGCCGTGTTACTCGTTGGCATGGAACCCCAATATTATACGTTGTCAAATCCAACATATAGGTACCATGAAACTGGTATGCATCGGCAAAACAAAGGATGTGTTCTCGCTTGAAGACGGGAGCTATCTGCTGAAATTCAAGGATGACTGTACGGGAGCTGATGGGGTTTTTGATCCTGGGATGAACACAGTCGGCCTGACCATAGAAGGTGCCGGACGTGCTGGTCTTCGATTAACACAATACTTTATGGAGATCTTGAATGCACAAGGGACCCCGACTCACTTCATCAGTGCAGACATCGAGAAAACCACGATGACGGTGAAACCTGCCAAGGTATTTGGCAAGGGTCTTGAGGTCATCTGCAGATTCCGCGCAGTCGGCAGCTTCTATCGCAGATACGGCGGCTATGTGAAGGAGGCGGCAGTTCTTCCGGCATTTGTCGAGATGACCTTCAAAGATGATGCACGTGAAGATCCGCCGGTGACCAAAGATGCCCTGGTGGTTCTGGGCGTCATGTCCGAACAGGATTATGAGGATCTAAAGGTCATGACCCAAAAGATCGGGACCATCATAAAGGAGGAGCTCGCTAAGAAAAATATCGAGCTCTATGATATCAAATTCGAGTTTGGTAAGGTCGGCGATAAAGTCGTTTTGATCGATGAGATCTCTGGGGGAAACATGCGTGCCTACAAAAATGGGAAGCACATTTTACCGCTGGATCTGACCAAGATGGTCCTTGGCGAGTAATCATTTTCCTTTTTTTTCTGGTGTTTATGGATCAAGCGTACTTCGATTTCGTGTACGAGATCAGTGTTGATACATGAGATTATTTAACCGCTTATTCGCGGTTTTTTTAATCCCATATGTCCACACCGAACCGTACACGAAATCAAAGTACAACCTGAGAGTAGGTTATTTTTTTGGTTGAGATTACACCGAGTAAGTAATAATACTAAGATAGTTCTTATACAAGGTAGCCACATCATTCACTATGAATAAAAGTATTCTAATATCTATTGGAGCATGCGTGCTTCTCGCCTGCTTATTTGCGGCAGGTTGTATCACACCGAATGTCACCGCAAATACTGCGGACCCGGTTTTGACCGTAACGGTGGTAAAAGAGGGATTCGAGCTCCCAACAGGTGCATCGATGCAGTATGTTCTTCCTTCTAATCCAACGACCGGATACGGCTGGACAGTCGTGAAAAGTACCGGCCTGATCGTCACTGAGCAGTATGTAGCAACACCAGTTTCGGAAGGAATGACTGGTTCAGGAGGAACTCATTATTACACGGTGACTGCAGATAGAGCCGGTATTTACACATTCACCGCAGAATATAAACGAGCCTGGGAGACAAATGTCGATCCGGCCCACACATTCACGCAGACCCTTGTGTTTTCCAAAGCAGAAAACAATGATCGCGACAATGATGTGATGTTGTCTGTTCTGTTTGACGGAATGGTCAATCCAGAAGCAGGCGATGTTGTGAAGATCAGCACCTATGGGATCCCAACGGTCGGCTATCACTGGACAATGGTGCCAGGAAGCAAGTTGACTGTTCTTAAGGACAATTTCATCCCATGCACTACCAAGGGACTTGTTGGCGCAGGTGGAACATATGAGTGGTACGTTACCGCACAAAAAGCAGGGACCTATAAGTTTTCAGCAATACTTCACAGATCGAATGAGGATCCAAGCCGTATGTTCTTCTTTGATCTGACGTTTGTCTGATCGGAAATAATGAGGCTTGGAGGCTTCATCAAATCTTTTTTTTACTAGGGCTTCTGGGGTGTGATCCCAACCGAATAGAGAGCGTACTTTGATGGTGGTTCGCCCTCACGTATCCCACGTATCCCTTCTTTTTCACTACATATTCTTATATTATGTAGCTCCATGATTCATTATGAATAAAATAATTCTCCTATGTATCGGAGCATGTCTGCTTCTCACCTGCTTATGTGCGGCAGGTTGTATCACGCCTGATGTTCCCGTGGGTATCGCGGATCCGGTTTTGACGGTGATGGTCGAAAAAGATGGATCGGCGATCCCAACTGGTGCATCGATGGAGTTTGTTCTTCCGGCAAATCCAACGACCGGATACGGCTGGTCAGTTATGAAAAGTGACGGCCTGATCGTCACTGAGAAGTATATCGCCACGCCAGTTCCAGAAGGGTGGACAGGAGGGGGAGGGGCACAATGTTACACGATGACTGCAGAAAAAGCCGGGACGTATCTATTCACCGCAGAATATAAACGAGCCTGGGAGACGGATGTCGAGCCTGCCTACACATTCACGCAGACGCTTGTGTTTTCAAAAGCAGAGAATGATGAACGCGATGGTGATGTGCTGTTGTCTGTTCTGTTTGACGGCGTAGTCAATCCAAAGGCAGGCGATGTGGTGAAGATCTTGACGGATGGAAACCCGACGACCGGCTATTACTGGAAAGCAGAGCCGGACGGTGGGTTAACTGTACTTAAAAACGAGTATATAACAAGCCCTAACACGGGACTTGTCGGTGCAGGTGGAACATATGAGTGGTACGTTACGGCTAAAAAAGCAGGGACCTATCAGTTTGGAGCAAAGTGTCAGAGACCTGATCAGGATCCTACCGGAGTGTTCTTCTTTGATCTGACGTTTGTCTGAACGGGTGGGAGTGAAGCTTGAATGCTTCATCATATCTTTTTTTAAGGGGAGTTCCGGGATGATTTTGGCGATTTTTTGCTGATGAAAAAACAGTGTTTGTTGGGTGAAAATTTAGAGTTCTCCACTCGCAAATAGGTGTTTCGATTCCATTTTGATGTGTTTTGTATCAGTTTTGAGTGATTTTGTTTGGTGAATATTGGTGGTTGATTTTAAAATACGCTGTTTCCTGCCGATTTGCGTGTGTGAAATGATCGGAGTATATAAAGAAACGTCTAGGCGCCTGGAAAAAAAGATATCCCCCTAAACACTCACTACCTACCGCGTTACTAATTTATATAGTAGTAATGTGTTTTTTTGTTTTAATTTTGCTCTCTTTCTCTCTCTCTCTCTCTCTTCTGTACAGTACATAAAATAATAATAATAATAATAATAATAATAGACTAGACGCCTAAAAAAATAGTGATTGATGAGAGAGTTTCTTTCCGCTCTAGGTCACTACCTAGGTAGTGAGAGTTTGGAGGGATATCTTTTTTTCCAGGCGCCTAGCTGTTTCTTTATATACTCGGATGAATTTTTGAGAAAATACGGCAGGAAACGGCTTATTTTTTTTTAGATGGGGAAATTTTGTTGTCAAATTGAATGAAAATCCTGTTGAAAAAATGGAAAGTGGAGTCGAAATGGTTATTTTCAAGTGGAGATGGTGAGAAAATGAGGTGGGAAATGGTAGATCTGATTTGCTCCGCTAAGGGCGAACCTATCGGTTCATCCCGCCTCCACTAAGGTCGCCAACCCTCAGTCACAAACTCATTGCATTAATAACTCTTGATTGCCCATATTCTCCTAATGATAACCGGCGATCTCAAGAATAAAATAGATGCACTCTGGAATATTTTCTGGACCGGAGGGCTGACAAATCCGCTGGATGTGATCGAGCAGGTCACCTATCTGATGTTTATTCGGGATCTGGATGAGACGGACAGTACCCGATCAAAGGAGTCGGTGATGCTTAGTCTGCCGCATTCGAGTATTTTTTCAGGCGAGGTTGTGATCAACGGGGAGAAAACGCCGGCGGAACAACTCAAATGGTCGGTGTTTAGTCACTTTCCGGCTGCGAAGATGTATGATATTATGCAGCAGGGTGTGTTTCCCTTTATCAAAACATTGCATGCGGATAAGAACAGCGCATATTCGAAGTATATGGGGGATGCAATTTTTAAGGTGCCGAATCCGCAGAAGTTGACGCAGATCGTGGATGCGTTGGATGATATTTTTACGTTGGTTAAGTCTGATTCGAAGGATGATACACGGGGGGATCTGTATGAGTATCTTCTTTCGAAGATCGCGACTGCCGGAACGAATGGTCAGTTTAGGACACCTCGTCATATTATCCGGATGATCGTTGAGATGATGGCTCCAAAGCCGGGAGAGGTGATGTGTGATCCGGCATGTGGTACGAGCGGGTTTTTGGTTTCTGCAGGGGATTATCTGCGGGAGAGGTTTTTGAATGAGATCTTTTACGATAAGAAGCAGCATGAACATTTCAATAATGTGATGTTTACGGGGTATGATATGGATCGGACGATGCTTCGTATCGGTGCGATGAATATGATGACGCACGGTGTGGAGAATCCAAAGATCGAGTATCGGGACAGTTTGTCGGATCAGAATACGGATACGAACAAGTTTTCTTTGATTATGACGAATCCGCCGTTTAAGGGGAGTCTGGATTATGATATCGTTTCAGCGGATCTTTTACGGGTGGCGAAGACGAAGAAGACGGAGCTTTTGTTTTTGGCGGTGTTTTTGCGGATGCTGAAAGTCGGCGGCCGGTGTGCGTCGATCGTGCCTGATGGTGTGTTGTTTGGGTCTTCAACGGCTCACAAGGCGATCCGAACAGAGATCATTGAGAAGAATCGGCTGGAGGCGGTCATTTCTATGCCGTCGGGGGTGTTTAAGCCGTATGCGGGGGTCTCGACGGCGATCCTGATTTTTACGAAGACGGGTCACGGGGGAACGGATAAGGTGTGGTTTTATGATATGGAGGCTGACGGGTTTTCGCTGGATGATAAGCGGGGTCCGACGGCTGAGAATGATGTCCCGGATATTATTGCCCGGTTCCATGAGATAGGGAAGGAGGAGGGGCGAAAGAGAACAGAGAAGAGTTTCCTTGTTCCAAAGGCGGAAATCGTGGGTAATGCGTATGATCTGTCGATCAATAAGTACAAGCAGGTGGTGTACGAACGGGTGGAGTATCCGTCGAGTGCGGAGATTTTGTCGGAGATGAAGGTGCTGGAAGAGGAGATCAGTTACGGGATAGAGGAGCTGAAGAAACTTGTGTGAAGCGAATATATGTCGGTGCAAATGTCGGTGTATTTCTCAGGGTGAGATCCGGGCGGCGGAATTTTTCGGGGGCGGATTGAGTTGAGTAAATGGGAGATGGTAAGACTGGGGGATATTGCAAAAATTACTAAAGGTACTAAAGTGGAACGAACCGATCGATCTTTAGGAACAATTCGATTCCTGCAAATAGGGGATTTACGAAATGATAATTGTATAAAATGGTGTGATCCATCTGATAAATATACCCAGACTACTCCAGACGATGTTGTCATAGCTTGGGACGGGGCAAATGCAGGAACTATTGGTTATGGCCTATCTGGAGTTATTGGAAGCACTCTAGCAAAAATTTCATTTAATAGACCGTTAGTTAGTGAATACATTGGATTGTATCTCCAAGGAAAATTCACATATCTTCAGGAAACGTGTAACGGAGCGACAATTCCACACATAAATCGAAAGGCATTAGATAAACTCCAACTCCCTCTCCCGCCTCTCGCCGAGCAGAAGCGGATCGCTGACGTCCTCGACACGGCGTCCGGGTTGATCAAAAAACGCAAAGAGCAGATCCGGCTCATAGACCAGCTCGCAAAAAGCCTTTTTGTCGAGATGTTCGGGGACCCGGTGGAGAATCCGAGGGGGTGGGAACATATTCAGCTAGATATAGTCTGTCATCTGATTACTGATGGAACACATCAACCACCCAAATATGTAGATCAGGGTATCCCATTTTTGCTTGTTTCCAATATAGTAAATAATAATCTCACCTATGAAACTGAGAAATACATCACTAGAGATGATTACAAGATACTAATTAAACGAACTCCCGTGGTAATTGGAGATATATTATTGAGTATCGTTGGATCTTATGGAAATCCAGCAATAATCCGTTCAACAAAAGAATTCTGCTTTCAGAGGCATATTGCGTACATAAAACCCAATCAAAATCTTATCTCGAGCGTTTATCTTCATTCTGCATTTTTATCCTCATTTGTTAAAAATCAGATTGAGGATAAAGTCAAAGGGGTAGCCCAAAAAACTCTTAATCTTTCAGAATTGAAAAAGATTATTATTCCGCTTCCACCTCTCTCCCTCCAAAAGGAATTTGCCGACCGGATCGACGCGATCGAAAAGCAGAAAGCCCTTTTCGAAACGGGTCTCGAAAAACTCGAGATGAATTACCGGGCACTGATGCAGGAATATTTCGGGTGAAAAATATCCTGATCCCTAAATCCTTACTCTATTATTCACTCTCCATCTTCAAATAGGACTTACGATGTGCTGGTGTTGATTTGATTCGGGAAGGAGTTTGTTGGGTGTGGAAGTATGAGAAATCCCACCGCGAATTAGCCCAAGCGGGCTTTGCCCGCTTGAGGCGGCACGCAAGCCTTTGGCTTGCACGCAATCGCGAATCTACGCGAATCGCATTTTTCTTGTTCCGCCCTCTTGACCTTCGGTCGCGTCCCTACGCTACGCCTGATCGGCTCCGCGTGGTCGGGACGGCGGAACGAAAAATGCTGGAAAACCCGCGTCGCGGGTTTTCTAGGGATAATTATTTCTTTTTCTCTAAAACAGAAAATCAGTTTGATTTCATAATTTTTGCATCCCCCATTTGAGTGAAATCAGGATTTTTGCGCGGTCGGGGATTTATATGTTCTTGTGCCCCATATTCAGATAATTGAATGAGATTACTATGAGTAGCGAATCAACTAAACAACTAAAATTTTTTCAAGATTATCTAGTCGCTCAAAAAGTTAAATATCGTTGTAAATGTCTCATTAACAGTGGCATTTTTCTGTGTTGTTGCTTTTTGATTGCAATATATAATGAATATCTAGTCATCCCATTAGTAGCATCTGATTCTATTTGGATCATAGGCATTTCATGGATATTTATCATCATAACCTGTGTGTTGTTTATTCAATTCATTTATGAATTTAAACCAACAAAATTCCTTGTACTTTTAACGTTAATAGTTTGTTTTTTTATTCTTGCTCTAGTTATTATCCCTAAATTTGAGGTGATTTATCTTTCTATTATTTTTCCAGGGATAATTATTATTTCATTAATGTTACATACATCAAGAGAAAAACACTCATATGAAAATATAGAGAAATGCTGTTCACATCGTTCAAATGAGAAGCATACTGCAATCATTTGTGCACGTAATTCAGAGATTTTTATTGACTCATTTGATGATACGGCGATTGATTTGGCTAAGGGACTTACTCGTCATGACCAAGCATATCAATTTTATCTATGTACGAGTAGTGAGATGTTAACAGAGATTCTGTTGAATATTAATACAACACGAATATGGATATTTGGTCACGGGACTGTTGAAGGAGTTTGTATCACAAAAGGTAGTTTTCTATTATATTCTAGCTTTATGTTGGAAAAGATATAGGGAGAAATGATACTCCGTTCTCTCCCAAAAAAGGAGGCTGTTTATCAATGTCATTGTAACGGTGGGAATGGATTGTCACTTGCAGATTTTTTATTGCAGCAAAAAGGTGTTTTAGATGATGGGGTTAATGATTTCCCAAACTATAGAGAGATAGGAATGAATGGTAATGTGGTAAATTTGAAAGTATGTGGCTGGAAACCATTCGGATGTTTACTGAATTTAAATACCTGTTATAGCAATCGTGCATTCATCACTCAATATTTAAATCATATTGAGAGGGTAGCTAAAAAAGAACCATAGTCACTATTTTACATGTGGGACTCGTCCCTCTCCTTCTCTCAGCTCTTTGATGTGGCAGAAATAGTGAATCTCTCTCAAGAAAACCCGCGACGCGGGTTTTCCAGCATTTTACACGCTGTCGTTCCGGCCACGCGGAGCCGATCAGGCGTAGCGTAGGAACGCGACCGAGGAGTGAAACGACGAGGTCAAGAAGACAGCGTAAGGAAAATGCGATTCGCGATTATTCGCGGTGGGAGATCTCATGCGTCCACACTCGCAAGGAAAAGCCTTGCTCGGTTGAGGCCGCCCCTACGAGTCAGCCCGCCCCATACACGAAATCAAAGTACAACCATCATAACTCTTACCAAGACTACTGATGTAGACTATATGCATTTTTTGATGGCAGATGTTTTGCAACATTTTGTTATTTTTATGATTTAGAATAAACCCCCGCCACCAAACATATCATCGAAACGTGAGGAACTTTTAGATGGCTTTTTTGAGGATGGTTTTTTAGTGGATGTTGTGCCGAAGAGAGAATCAAAACCAGAACTTTGAGAAGGTTTCTTCGTAGCACTACCTGTTTTCTTTGTTGATTTCTTAACGGTGTTTTTTGTAGAATTTGAACCAAAGACAATATCATCTATATCATTGATGTTTGCAACTTTCGCATAGCTAGGAGAACTAGATACGCCCGAAAATTTCTTTTCAGGCTTTTTCGGGCGCATTTTCCCATAATCTTCGGGCTTAACGCCTATAATTCTCAATTGTGCATCTGATAAAAGCCCTTTGTCGTATTTTGTATGGCATGTCGGGCAGAGAGGGATTACCTGAGTTCCACCTTTGGACTGTGCTTTCAAGTGAGCCTTTTCTAACAATGTACCGTTTGTGTCCATCTGGCCGCAGATAACACATTTGTTCCCGTGCATTGCTTTGAGAGAGTCCCACTCTTTCTTAGTTACCATGTAATCTAATCATTATCTGTGACTAAACATAATGATCTCTTGAATCCGCAAACCGAACGGTACCCATCATAGAAAAAAAGTTGCGAGCCTTCGATTTTTTTGAAAAGAACACTACATAAATCCCAATTAAAAAAATGTTAGAGAAGGGTCGCTTTCACGATCCGAACATCCTCTAAAGGTTTGTCAGAATGGTTTGTCTTGACCTTCCCAAGTTTCTCCACGACCTCCATACCTTCGACGACCTTCCCGAATGCCGGGTGGGCCTTGTCGAGGTAATTGTTGTTTGCAAGGTTGATA
>DALTVX010000037.1 GCA_029987395.1 Methanocorpusculum sp.
CGTATGAAAGGAATCAGCGGTCATTTCAATGAATGTCCGCATCGCCACAATACCAACGTCAGGACCAACAATCACTCCGGCCTTACCCGGATGATTCGCGTCGAGTCCTCCACTTAAACAGCTCTACTATATCGGCGTCTTTGCCTTATATAGTCTTCGAACACAAGCCTCGAAGACTCGGCGCATCATAGATGCCCGAGTCTTCAAGGCCTATTCGAAAGCCTTGAGAGGTAACAATATTACCCCTAATCACTTATTAATCCACCGAAGCAGAAGGGAAACACACAGGGAAAAACCCTAGATGTTCACAATCTGTCAAGTTGACTTGTGAGGTAATAATGTTATAGGTGCCGGCATATAAAGACGCCGAAACGATATCCTAAAAAATAGATTATTGGGTGGATTTAGAGCTGCATCATGCGTGAAAGAGTATCTGAAACCATCTTTTTCCAGTGACCTGGGGCAAAATGATACGTTTCACGCGCGAGCAAAACATCCTCTGACGGGCAATCAGAAGCAAAAGCATCCACGCGATCAAGGGTGGAATTTGCTGCATCCTGGATCCAAAGATCGCGGGTCTCCTGATTCACCACAAGAATAGACTCTGCACGCACAGAAATCAGTGTTTTTCCATCGGGAGTCGTATAAGCATTCGGCTTTCCAACAACCACCACGAATGACGGCGCCGACGTATCGATCTTTGCGAGCTGATGCATCGCTTCAGGCTGATACGAGCTCGCGTTTATGTAAAATACACCTGTCGGATCAGAGATACGCGCACGATACAAAATGTTTTGATCGCCGACCTTGTCCTTTTGTGTGATGGTACCTGCAATAAGAATACGATTGCACCGCTCACCGGTTGGAAGCAAAAGATACGCCGGACTTTTTTCATCCTCGGTATCTTTGATGGCCTTTGTAGCCTCACGCAGTTCAGCAGCAAACACGCGTTTTGCCGGTTCACGTTCGTAGGACATAAACTGTCCATTCGAACCGTTACTTGAATTCATACGCCGTCACCTCCAATAACAACTCCCGCACGATTCATAAGCTCGGCAGTAAATTTTGGATCCAGACGAATAAACTCGGCAGATTTCACAAGGAACCTGCCATCGAAATCTATGCCACAACATTTCACATATCTTCCGCACAGCCGTTCAGTGAGCTGGGCCTGGATCTCTTCCAAACCAAGAGGACTGTTCGAAGCGATCTCGATCGACTGATCCATGGTCATTCCTGAAAGTTCTTCGGTAACATCCCGGTTCATAAGAACATTATATGCACGGTGACCATCATCCACAACACCTTTGATCCGAAGATCATAGTTAAAGGAGTTCTGGATCTCATGGATCGGACAGAAGTTCTGTCGAGAAAGAACACGATTGCATCCCTCCACCGGGCAGCGCCTAACAAGGCCAGACCCTTTTGAGACCTGGACCATGGTTCCGGACACCTCATCCAGACGAGTTCCAACTGCGATATCCGCTGTTGGCTCCTCTGCAGTGTACGTCGCCGGGTTCAGACTGATAGAAAGGCGGTTATTGAACTCATCCACCTTCGCATTAATGATCTCATAAACACGTCCAAGCTCCAGACGTTCCTTGGATTCATCTTGCCACAAAACGAATTTAGTTCGACCTGACTCATCGCCGACAAGACCACTCTGCATCATTCGTTCGCTCTTACACTCCCACTCTTCAACAAACTTCACGCGAAGAGAGGCATAACCTACTTTAAGGTCACGGATACAAGAAATTGGCAGCGGTTCACAGGGGGCAGAAATGCCTGACTTGACAGGAACTGAGATCTCAGAATCCTCATCCTGTATCCAAACAGCCGAGTTGAGCGTCAGAGATAATCTGCCGTTGAACTCATCCACGCTTGCATAGAAAATATTGTACACAGCGCCTGGGATCAGCTTTTCTTTCTCCGGATCCTGCCACAGAACGAATTTTGTTCGGCCTGACTCATCGGCAACAAGTCCGCTCTGCATCATCCGATCACTTCTCGCTTCCCATTCCTCGATGAACTTTACGTGGATACAGGAAACGACACCCGCCTTC
>DALTVX010000038.1 GCA_029987395.1 Methanocorpusculum sp.
GAACGAACTTAAAGACTGGTGTATCACGCGAATGATGGACTGGGGCGTCAAGTTCCCCGGATGTGACGACCTCGTCTGTTATGTCTGGGTGGACGCCCCCATAGGATACATCTCCTTCACCGAGGAGTGGGCGAATGCCACGAATAACAGCTGGCAGAAATACTGGTGCGAGGGGGAGCGGATCCATTTCATCGGCTCCGACATCATCTATCACCACTGTGTATTCTGGCCGGCAATGCTGCATGGCGCCGGATATCAGCCGCCTTCGGCAGTTGTAGCGAGCGGAATGGTCACCATCGACGGCGAGAAATTCTCCAAGTCGAAAGGAAACGTCGTCTGGACAAAGGAAGATTATCTCGATAAGGGACTGCCAGCGGGCTATCTGCGATATTATCTTCTCGCATACACGAGCCACACCCGCGAGCTGGATTTCTCCTGGAAGGAGTTCCAGTTACGGATCAATAATGAGCTGGTCAACACCTACGGAAACTTCGCGAACCGAAGCATGAGCCTCGTCAAAACCAAGTTCGGCGATGTGCCGGAGGTCCCGGTCCAGGCAGAGATCTTTGCTGAGATCGAACGGTCTCTGGCATCGATCGAGGAGTCGGTCCGTGCATTTGAGTTCAAGGCGGCGGTGGACGGGATCCTTCTTCTCGCAGCATACGGGAACGGATATATCTCGAACGCGGCGCCGTGGAAAGTGATCAAGGAGGATCCGGATGCGGCAGCACAAATATTGAAGAACTGTCTTCAGATCGTGAAGGCATGTGCTCTTGTTATGCAACCCGTGATGCCCGGAGCTTCCCAGAAACTTTGGGAGATGCTTGGGTACACAGATAAGGTGGAAAGCCACCCGATCAAGGACGCACTGGACCCGTTCGAGAACAAGACCCTTGGTGATGTGAAGCCGCTGTTTGCCCGGATCGAGGACAAGCAGCGTGAGGAGCTGGAGGCTTTGCTTACGAAGAGGACCGAGGACTCGAAGAAAAAATTAGCAGGAAAGGATACAATGACAGCAGTAATAGAACCAATTTCAGAAGAGATCATCACCATAGATGATGTAGCAAAGCTCGACCTTCGCGTAGGTCGTGTGGTAAAGGCAGAACGTGTGCCAAAGACGGCAAAGCTTCTGCGTCTCCAGGTTGACATCGGGACGGAGGTCAGGCAGATCATTTCAGGTATAGCTGATGTCTATACGCCAGAAGAGATGGTGGACAAGAAGGTCATCGTTGTGGTGAATCTGAAACCGGCGAAGTTCCGGGGCGAGGAGAGTAATGGGATGTTGTTTGCAGCAGGTGATGAGGCATCACTCTTGATTCCGCTCAAGGATGTTCCGGAAGGGACGAAGGTCCACTGATCTTTAAACTTTTTTTTTGATCAAGCTAGCGAAATATTTAAAAAAAAGGATGGCGGATCTTTACTTTCGCTTGTTCAAAGTTTTCATGCCTTTTATATCAGCCTTTTTCGGGAAATGTTCCGAGGGTTTTTTTCTGTCGGTCTTATCTGCAAATCGGATGGTGTTGTCATCATCATCTACAAAATTAAATGCCATTATTTTTTATATGGTGTTTTTTGGAGATAAAATTATGGATGAGAGGGAGAAGAGAGAGGGGAAATACGCGTAGATCTCGCCCAAAATACACCTCTCAGAAATGAAAGGTGTATGAGTGGTTATGGACACAGAAGAAAAAAAGCCAACCGTAAATCTTTGATTAGGTTAGATGTTGGTTGGTTGTGGCTTTATTAAAAAAACGCGAATAAGCCCAAGTGGGCTTTACCCACTTGAGGCGGCACGCAAGCCTTTGGCTTGCACGCATAAGCCGGAGCAGAGCACGACGACGCAAGAAAAATGCGATTCGCGTTAATTCGTGGAGATTCGCGGTTCTTTATCTCATGTGTCCACACTCGCAAATTTCCTTCGAAAAGTTGATCCGAAGTCTATTGACTTGCTCGGCTGAGGTCGTCTGCTTGTTCACAAACCTTCGGTTTGCTCTCCGACTCGGGTCTACGACCCTCGCTTCGCATCCAACCCGCCCCCACCCGGGTCGAATGATTAATTGGTTCTAACATCCAACAATCATTCATTATGGATGTGTCCCCCGAAATCTGGATAGAAAAATACCGGCCGAAAAATCTCGCCGAGGTCGTCGGACAAGAAGACGTCGTCGAACGGCTCCGCTCCTATGTCACGACACGAGCCCTTCCGCATCTTTTGTTCACCGGATCTGCTGGCGTTGGAAAAACCACTTGTGCCGTTGCTCTTGCCCGTGAAATGTTCGGCGACACCTGGAACATGAACTTTCGCGAACTCAACGCCTCCGACGAACGCGGGATCGACGTCGTTCGTAACCAAATAAAACAGTTTGCGCGAACCGCCCCTCTCGGTGACTCGACCTTCAAGATCCTGTTCCTCGACGAAGCGGATGCCTTGACGCAGGACGCTCAGGCGGCTCTTCGCCGGACCATGGAAAATTATGCCGAGACCTGCCGGTTTATTCTCTCCTGTAACTACTCATCCAAGATCATCGACCCGATTCAATCGCGTTGCGCCATATACCGGTTCCGTCCCCTCACCGATGAAGCCATCAGGCAGGAGATGGAACGGATCGCAAAAATAGAAGGGATAACCATCGATGAAAGTGCGTATAAGGCCATCGCCTATGTTTCCCTCGGGGATATGCGAAAAGCCATCAACGCCCTCCAAGGTGCCGCCATCGTCTCGGACGTGGTCACATCTGAGCATATTTACGCCATCACCTCGAATGCAAAGCCCGAAGAGATAACCGCGCTCCTCTCTCTGTGTCTCGAAGGAGAGTTCGAGACGGCTGAACGGATGCTTCATTCGCTGATGTATGACAAAGGGATCGCACCAAACGAACTTTTGAACCAGCTCTACCGGGAAATTTCTCGCTCCGAGACCCTTGACCGCCGGCTGAAAGTAGATCTGATCGATCACCTCGGCGAGGCAGATTTCAGAATGAGCGAAGGAGCGAACCCGGATATCCAGATGGACGCACTCCTCGCAAGGTTCGTTCGGTCAGGAATGAACTTAACTTAAATCGGACTTCCGCGGTGTGATCTCAACCGAAGAAACTGACGTGCTTATGAGATGTACTTCGATTTCATGTACGGCATTCCTCTGGAAGCATAAGAAAAGCAAACCGCGAACCGCAAATCAGAGATTTGCTCTCCGACTCGGGTCTTCGACCCTCGCTTGAATCGGCGCGAATATTGCAAGGCAAAGCCTTGCTCGGCTGAGGTCGTCCGCTTGTTCACAAACCTTCGGTTTGCTCTCCGACTCGGGTCTACGACCCTCGCTTCGCGTCCAACCCGCTCCCGCCCTTCGGGCTCTCAGAATCATTCTAAATTTTTTAAAGTTGTATACGGACACAAGAGATAAAATCAACCGCGAATCGGCGCGAATCCGCCCTTCGGGCGAACATAATCGGATTTGCTTTTCCTCACTCTCGCAATCCAGCTACGCTGTATTGCTCGTCCCTTCATCGGGACCGTTCGGGCAAATCCTTTCGCCGCCCCAGCGGCTCATTGTTGAAACTGTATTGCATTTTAGGGAAAATGAAGTAATCTTGAATGAATAAGAGATATTCATCCTCACAGGAGGCGCTGGGGCGCCGACAGGATTTGCCCGAACGTTCCCGATGAGGGACGAGCCGTTGGGTCGATCAGACCCAACGAGCGAGAGTGAGGAAAAGCAAATCCGATTCTGTGAGCCCGAAGGGCGGGAGCGGGTTGGACGCGAAGCGAGGGTCGTAGACCCGAGTCGGAGAGCAAACCGAAGGTTTGTGAACAAGCGGACGACCTCAGCCGAGCAAGGCTTTGCCTTGCAAGATTCGCGCCGATTCGCGGTTGGTTTTTTCTCATCCATCCACACCCAATCACCTCCCTTCCGAATTGGATCCACACCAACACCGAATAAGTTCGATTAAAACCCACTCTTTTCGAGCTCTTCCCCGATACGTGCGAGAAGAAGTTTGTCCCCATCGAGTTTTGCCAAATCCTCAGCCGTCGTAAGATCCTGGATCGCCTCTTCTATCGCCCCCTCCTCGAGTCGGATCAACCCTCGCCCGAGATATGCCAGAGCCGACCAATGAGGATCGTCCGGCTCTGCTGACTCGAGGATCTCCTCAAAATCTTCCCGGGCTTTTTCTATATCCCCGGCCTGCATAAAAAGATCGGCCCTATTATATCGTATTGGATAGGCCTTTGGCTGGCGAACGAGAGCACTCGTGTAATCGGAGATGGCTTCTTTTGCGGCCCCTGTTTCCTGAAAACACACCCCGCGGTAATAATAATAGTTCACATTGTCCGGATTTTTCCGCAGAGCGTCCGTAAAATGCACTGCCGCCTCCGCAAAATCCCGGGCAGCAAACAAAAGAAGCCCCTGGGTGAACACATCTTTCGTACTGTTCATAGCCTCCATCCTGACAGTACACCCGCCGTGATCCGCCGGACAAACGGATTTTCATCCTTCTGCATCGGCGTGATGATCGGTTCAAGCGCTCTCGTTCCGCAAAGACCCAGAGATTTGACCGCCATGTACCGGACATGATCCTTTTCATCGAAAAGAAGCGGGGTAAGGAGAGGGATCCCTATCGGATCGGCAGTAAACCCGATGATCTCTGCCGCACGATATCGGAGCAACCAGTTTGGATCGGCCAGCAGAGATCGAACCGCTTCGATACCCACCGGACCCATCGCCCCGAGTTTTTCTGCGGCTAGACACCGGTCCCCCTTTTCAGGAGAATGAAGAAGGGCAAGATACTCCGGTACTGCAGATGACATGATTAGATTGTACTATTCTAGTTACACTTCATACTTTCGGTTTTTATCACACGAATACAGATATATCCACCTTACTTAATATTACGAATACTGAGTCTTTTTCATACTAATTTATTAGTGTTAATAACCAATCAAAACGTATGAGTGTGAAAGGTCTCCTACTCGTTGGTCATGGAAGCAGACTCCAGTACAATAAGGAGCTGATCACGACCACCGCTGAAATGATGAAGGCGAATGGTGGTGATTATCTCATCAAGTCCTGTTTTCTTGAATATAGTAACCCAACAGTGTCCGAAGGTCTGGATACTATGAGCAAAGAGGATCTGGAGATCCTTATTGTCGTCCCGCTTTTTCTTGCAAAAGGGATCCATATCCTGCGTGATATCCCAAAACTCCTCGGACTTCCCGCCGGGAAAAAACGCGGGACCTTCACTCTTGAAGGCGGACGGGTGATCCCGCTCGTATATGCCGAGCCGATCGGTATCGACCCGCTCTTAGCGGAACTCATGCTGAAGAATGCGGAAAATGCCCAGAAACTTCCGGAGGGCGCATGAAGGTCCTGGTTCTTGACACGATACACGGCGGAACTATCTTAGCCGAGGCGCTTCTTCGAAACGGCGACGATGTGGATGCGTTGGATGTGTATCGCGGCGTTGGTCTCACCCCTGAAGAGGCAGCATCCAGAAATTATGATCTGATAACTGCCCCGGTGCATCTCGATCCTGCATATCCCCTCCTCAATACAAAAACCCCGGTCATCTCCCATCATGAGATGACCCGCCGACTTGTCGGCCCGCTCCCTAATACTGTTATCGAGGTGACCGGTGCAAAAGGCAAAACCACAACGTGTTTTGCTATTGCCTCCCTCTTTTCGACAAAAGGCCTGCTTCACACCAGCAGAGGAACGTATGTGTATCCGGAAGAAACACTACTCTGGAAAAAAAGTATAACTCCGGCGTCCGTTCTTCTCGCAACCGGAGGAGCAAAATCCCACGAAGCGGAATGGATCGTGGCAGAAGTTTCTGCGGGCGTTACCGGGATAGGGACGCTCGGTGTTTTGACCTCGGCTGACGATTACCCGATCGCCGCCGGAAAGAACAGCGCCCTTGCGGCAAAACTTGCATCCCTTGAAAGATGCAAAACCGTTCTCGTGCCAAAGGGTGTTCCCCTTCAAAAGGGCTGGCATGTCATCGATGATCTCGTTCGCGTGGAAGGGACCACGCTCTCATGGGACGACGGATCGTTTACAAACCCGCTCCTTTCGCTTACAGGATACCGCGAATCTCTCAAATGCGCCGCTGCCGCAGCTCTGCTTCTTGGGCTTGACCCAAGAAAGCTTGCCGACTTCACCGCGATCGAAGGAAGGATGCAATATTATCTTGAAGAGGGCGTGCCGGTGCTCGACAACGCAAACAGCGGGACCACCCGCGAAAACACCCTCGCCGCGGCAGACTATCTAAGAAGTCTTGTTCCGGACAAGAAAATCGTTTTAGTGATCGGTGAGGAGCACAAAGCCGTATGCGAAGGATTTTTGGAGGAAGCGATCCAAAAGACGATCCATGATATCGCCCCGATCCAGACCATATCCGTCAGCCGGTCAGGAGGCCTGAGCTTTGCCGAATCAAAAGCACAGGCACTTTCTCTTGCAAAAGAACACAACGCGGCGGTCCTTCTCGCCGTAAAAACCTGGAGATAATTATGCGTTACGTTCAACCGCGTCCAAGCTCCATCGTTGCAGCCCTCTATACTCTTAGGGATCTAAACGTCGATCTCGCGATCCTCCACGGACCTTCGGGATGTTCCTTCAAACACGCCCGACTTTTAGAGGAGGATGGGATCCGTGTCCTCACCACCTCGCTGGGTGACGAGGAGTTCATCTTCGGCGGAGAAAATATCCTCGTGGATGTGCTCCGTTACGCGGAAAAAACGTTCTCTCCCCGCCGGATCGCCGTTGTCGGGACCTGTGTTTCGATGATCATCGGCGAGGATCTGGATGCAGGGATCGAGGTGTCCGGCATCACCACCCCTTCGATCGGCGTCTCGATCCATGCAGGATTCCGGGAAAATATTGACGGAGTTATTGCCGCACTTGAACCGGCGGCAAGAGTTGGCTGGATCTCCGAGGAGGAACTCGTGCGGCAAAAACGCGTCCTTGCCGCCGCAAACAGAACGGAACGGGAACGAGGGGCTGCCTGCAAAACCTACATCTCCCCGTCCCGCGGCGATCTGAAACACGTTGCCGCCGCCGAGTTGATAGCTCTGCTTCGTTCCGGCAAAAAAGGCATGGCGATCATGAATGCAAAGAAAGAGACGGCATACATGTTCGCCGACCATCTTTGTGCCGTGCACGAAATCGCTCCTGAGGCAAACCTGACGTATGTGGCAAACCTCGAGGCACGCGGCCTTCCAAAAGTCAGACTGGATGCTTCAAACATACTTACCGAGCTAAATTCCCGCGGGATCTTTCCGGAACTGATCGGCGCTCTGGACGAGTACGGAGAAAACGGTGCGAGGATCGCAGAAAAGATCGCGGAAGAAAAACCTGAGTTTATTCTTCTGGTCGGGGTCCCTCACGCGGTTTCTCCATCCGCCCTTACCGGCATAACGGTATTTTCCGTGACCAATGGGCCGCGTCAGGTCATCCCGCTAAAAGAGCAGGGACATGCCCATGTCATCGTCGAGATAGATCTGCATCCAAAGACCCTCGGTGTCCACAATATCGTTGAAAGCGAATTTGGAGCCGTTATTCGGAGCTTATAATGCAGTCACTTCTGATCTCCGGAGACCGTTCAGGAGCCGGGAAAACCAGTATCACGCTTGGACTCGCCGGTCTTCTTTCGAAAACCGAGGTCGTCCAGACCTATAAGGTCGCCATGGACTACATCGACACCTCGTATCTTTCAGGCGTCACCGGCCGGCCTTCGTTCAATCTGGACACGTTTGTCCAGACGGATGATCAGCTCGCCGGCCTGTTTTCCTACGGAGCGAAGGGTGCGGACTTCGGCATCGTCGAAGGGGTCCGTGGTCTCTATGAAGGTCGCGACTCCTTCACCGATGTTGGAAGTACGGCTTCCATCGCCAAACGCTTTTGCCTTCCGACGATTTTGGTCGTCGATGCACGAAGCATCACACGATCCGCGGCCGCTCTTGTGAAGGGATTCCAGGCGTTCGATCCGGATGTGAGGATCAAAGGCGTGATCCTCAACAACACAGGCGGAGGGCACCATGTGACAAAAGCGACCGAAGCAATAGAACATTACTGCGGGATCCCTGTCCTTGGCGCAGTTCCAAGAAGCCCGGTGATGGATCTTTCCATGCGGCATCTTGGTCTCGTTCCGTTTGTAGAAGGGATGCAGGATCCGGGTTTTGCCAAGACCATAGAAGGGATCATCCGGCATGTCGGCGAGCATGTTGACCTTGACGCCATCCGCTCACTTGCCGAAGACGTCACGCCACAACCAAATCATGTTACGGAATCCCTCGCCTCCCGCCCTCCGACGACCAAAAAGATCGCGGTCGCATTTGATGAGGCGTTCACCTTCAACTACGGGGAGCTGGAAGCAGTTCTCCGAAGTCAGGGTCATGATGTCGTGAAGTTCAGCCCGATCCGTGATGATCTTCCGGATGCCGACGGATATATTTTTGGCGGAGGATACCCCGAACTTTTCGCAGATGAACTTTCCAAGAACATCTCGATGCGGGCATCCATCCTTGCCGAGGCAAAAAAGGGAACGCCGATCTATGCGGAGTGCGGCGGGCTCATGTATCTCACCCGTTCGATCACCTTAAAGAAAGGATGGGGAGAGAGAACAGAGGATACAACGTATCCCATGTGCGGTGTTTTTTCCGGAGACACCACGATGCCGGTCGCAAAAACGCTTCGTTATGTGGAAGGCGTAGCCTCACTTTCCGGAAAATCATATCCGTTCAGGGGTCATGAGTTCCACTATAGCGGCGTGGTCATGGATCCGGACACACGGTTCGCCTACACACTCTCGAGAGGAACAGGCATCATCAACGGAAAGGACGGCGCCATTTTCAAGAATGCTCTTGGTTCCTACACCCATCTCATGCCTATTTCTGCAGGTGATATCCTGCAAGAGATCTTTGGAGAGAGGAAAGAAAAACAGTACATTAAAGCGGATTCGCCGCAGACCTATTAGTATGATCCCGCTGTTCCTTGACCTGTCCGCATCCCGTGTCCTCGTGTTTGGAGCGGGCGAAGTTGGGGTACGGAAAGCCCGGCATTTTATATCGGCCGCACGGATGACCATCGTCGCCGAAGAACTCTCTCCCGAGGTATTTTCTTTTACGAATGCGTCCATCAAACAGCAGGCGATCGATGATATGGAAAGGGAGGAACTGGTGAAAATGATCGAACGTCACGACATCATCATCACCGCCCTTTCGAATGAAAAGGAGAACGAACGACTCTGCCTCCTCGCAAAAAACGCCGGAAAGTTATACAATAATGCGACCGGCGAAGGAAACATCCGGATCCCTTCGATGGTTGTTGGGGCAGAATATCAAATCGCGATCACGACGGAAAAATCTGCCCCTGTCGTCCCGGCATTTATCAGATCATATCTGGAGGCAAACCTCCCCTGGCTCGACAATATGGTCCTTCTGCAAAATACATTGCGTGAAGAGCTGAAAAAAACCGTTCCGGATCAGGCACGTCGGGCAGAGATCCTTCGCGCCGTGATCGATGATGCGGAGATACAAAACATCTGCAGGACCGAGGTCCCGCCGACCGATATCTGCAAAAAATATCTATGACACGGACACTTCTCACTGAAATTTCGGTCGCGACCGCGGATCACAGCAAATATCGCGAGGACGTTCTCGGACTTTTCCGATTCAAGGACGAGGCAGCATTTTTCGAAAAGGCGGCCAAGGTTTTTTCCGGAGCAGTTCTTCTTGAGACCTGCAACAGGGTCGAGATCCTTGTTCACGGCAGCGGAAAGCAGCTCCGGGAATTTCTGCACGCAGAACAGAAGTTCGGTTTTGAGATCCTGGAAGGAGAGGCAGCACTCATGCATCTCCTGGAACTTGCCGCCGGAACAAAGTCGATGATCATCGGCGAGGATCAGATCCTCGGACAGATGCGCCGCTCGCTCCTCCTTGCAGAATCCCACAACACCAATGACGTCATCACCGATGTATGTTTGAACACCGCGATCCATGAAGGCGTGTCCATCAGACAAAAAACCAGCATCAACAAAGGAGCAGTATCCATAGGATCGGCAGCAGTTTTGCTCGCCGAGGAGCTTATGGGCAAGCTTGACGGGAAAAATATCCTCGTGGTCGGCGGCGGAGAGATGGGGACTTTGGTTGCTCGTGCTCTTTGCGAGAAAAATCTCCGGGCGATCTATGTCACCAATCGGTCCTTTGACCGGGCCGTTCTTCTCGCAGCGGAGATCAGCGGTCGGGCGATGCGGCTCGATCAGCTCTATCCGTGCATCGCCCTTTCGGATGTCGTTATCTCCTGTACCGGGGCCCCGCATCTGATCATCCACGCAGACGAACTTACCGAGACGATGACCGAACGATTCTGGCCGCTTGACCCGGAACCCAGGCATCTTCTTTTGATCGACATTGCCCAACCGCTAGACATCGATGACGCCTGCGGAGATATCGCCGGGGTATCGTTGAAGACCCTCGACGATCTAAAAACCATCTCGGAAAAGAATCTTGCCGCCAGAAAAACCGAGTGTGAACACGCAGACGAACTTGCAAAGGCGGCTCTTCCGGGCTTTATCAAAGCCTTCAACCGTGCGGCGTCAGGCGATCTGACGAAAACGCTCTACACATGGGCGGAGGAGATCCGTCAGCGTGAAAAGAACAAGGCTCTTTCCCGACTCCGCGATGCTGACCCTTATCTGGAATCCGTCATCGAGGATCTAACCAGCGCACTCACAAAAAAACTGCTCGGGGACGCTGCAAAAAGTATCCGGGCGAGCGCAGAATGTACCGACACACAGACCGCAGAAATCCTCCTTAAAGCAATAATTTCAGGTGAAGTATCATGTACCCGCAGATCCGAATGAGAAGACTCAGGCAGAACATCCTTCAGCCGATGTTCAAAGAAACAAGACTAGTAAAAGATGAACTGATCATGCCGCTCTTTTTCGATGCGAATGCGAAGTCTCCAATTCCGATCGCGTCCATGCCGGGTCAGTTCAGGTATCCGCTCTCCTCTGCTGGAAAAGTCGCAGAGGAGATGAAGGCAGCCGGTCTTCGTGCCGTCCTGCTCTTTGGGATCCCAAAGACGAAGGACACAGAAGCTTCCGGTGCTTTTGCCGAAGATGGCGTCATTCAGGAGGCGACCCGGAGAATAAAAGCCGCGGTCCCTGATCTTGTCGTCATCGCGGATACCTGCGCATGCGAATACACCTCACATGGACACTGCGGGATCCTTTGCGGACAAGAGCTTGATAACGACGCCTCACTTCTTTTGATGGAAAAGATCGCGGTCAGCCAGGCATCCGCCGGGGCAGATATCATCGCCCCATCCTGTATGTTGGACGGCCAGGTCATGGCGATACGCGAAGCTTTGGACGAGGCGGGTTTTTCAAACACTCCCATCATGTCCTACTCGACAAAATTCGCCTCGGCTCTCTACGGTCCATTCCGTGAAGCGGCCGACTCAGGATTTTCCTTTGGCGACCGGACCACCTATCAGATGAGCCCGGCAAACCAGAGGGAGGCTGTCCGCGAATCCTATCTGGATAAGATGGAAGGAGCAGATATCCTGATGGTGAAACCTGCGGGATTTTATCTGGACATTCTGCGTGATGTGCGGGAGGCCTCCGATCTGCCGGTCGCGGCCTATCAGGTCTCCGGCGAGTATTCGATGATCAAAGCGGCAGGGGCAAATGGCTGGATCGATGAAAAGAAGATCATGATGGAGTCGCTTCTTGCGATCAAACGAGCGGGGGCGGATCTTATCATCACCTACTTTGCAAAGGATGTCGCGGAGATGCTGCCATGAAAAGTGAGGAGTTGTTTGCCGAAGCAAAGACCATTCTCCCGGGTGGGGTCTCGAGCCCTGTTCGTGCAATAAAACCTTATCCGTTTTATGTGAAATCCGCCAGAGGCGCAACGCTCCAGACAGAGGACGGAAAGGAGCTTGTTGACTGCTGCATGGGATACGGCCCTCTGCTTCTCGGTCATGGAAACCCTGTGATTAGAAAGGCGATCGATTCTCAGCTTGATTCAGGCTGGTTGTACGGCACACCGACAAAGCTTGAGATCGATCTTGCGAAGCGGATCATCAACGATCACGGATCGATCGAGATGCTTCGGTTCGTATCTACGGGTCTTGAGGCAACACTTGCCGCGATCCGGGTTGCCCGGGGTTTTACGAAAAAACCCGGGATCGTCAAGATCGAAGGCGGATTCCACGGGGCACATGACGCAGTTCTCATAGCCGCAGGAAGCGGGGCTACGACGCACGGAACACCGGACTCGCTTGGCGTTCCTGCATCCTTTGCGGCTCACACCCGCCAAGTCCCATATAACGACCCGGAGGCACTCGAAGCACTGTTGTCGAAAAATGACGACATTGCCGCATTTATTATCGAACCGGTGATGGGAAACATCGGCCCGATCCTTCCTGACGAGGGATATCTATCTGCGGTCCGTGAGATCACCAAAGCTCATGACGTTCTGCTGATCTTTGATGAGGTCATCACCGGATACCGGCTCGGTATCGGCGGAGCACAGAAAAAATACGGCATTAGACCTGATCTCACCACGCTTGGAAAGATCACCGGAGGAGGTCTCCCGATCGGTGTGTTTGGCGGCAGACGGGACATCATGGAACTTGTTTCTCCCTCAGGCGGCGTTTACAATGCCGGAACATTCAACGGAAATCCTCTTTCCATGGCAGCAGGAATTGCGACAAACGCGTATCTGCATGAAAACGTTGGTCTCTATGCAAAGCTCGATGAAAAAACCCGGGGGATCGAGGAGTCGCTCCCGAAAAATGCGACCGGATCGTTTGTAAGACTTGGATCGCTCTTCAAGTACTTCTTCAGAAGCACTGCTCCGAAAAATTATCTTGAGGCAAAGGAGGCGGACACTGCAAAATTCCGCATCTTCTTCGAGCAGGCGCTAAAGAACGGTGTGTTCATCCCGCCTTCACAATTTGAAACGAACTTCATCTCGACCACCCACGACTCCTCCTCTATGGAAAAAATCATCTCGGTGTATCAGCATGTCTAAAATACGGATCGGAACGCGGGGCAGTAAACTTGCCCTGGCACAAACGAATAAGGTCATCGATCTTCTTGCAAAGAATGGGATAGAAGCAGAGTATACCATCATCAAAACGACCGGTGACAAGATCACTCACTGCGGACTTCATCAGATCGGTGGGTTTGGGATGTTCGTTCGGGAGCTGGACAATGCTATCCTCCGCGGAGAAATCGACTGCGCTGTTCACAGTATGAAAGATATCCCGGCCGAACGCCCGAAAGACCTTTTGACGGTCGCGGTTTTGAAACGCGATCCTCCGTATGATTATCTGGTGATGGATGGATCGATGGATGATCTCATGGTCATAGGTACATCCAGTCTTCGAAGAAAAGCCCAGATCCTCAGATATTATCATAACTGTCCTGGCATCCGGGTAGAAATGCTTCGCGGAAATTTAGACACGCGGCTTGCTAAACTCGATGACGGATTATATGACGGGATCATGGTCGCGGAGGCAGGACTTATGCGGCTCGACTACAAGCGAAACGGACTCCGTCTCCCTGCCGATATGTTTGTTCCGGCAGCAAATCAGGGTACGGTAGCGGTGGTGAGCCGTGATACGCCTGAACTTCGGGCGGCATTTGCACCGCTGAATCATCAGCAGTCTGCTCTGGACTGCGCCATCGAACGAATCGTAATGGAGCAGGTCGGCGGAGGGTGTTTCACCCCAATGGGGATATTCTGCGAAAATCAGCATCTGACCGCCGAGGTGCTTTCCCTTGACGGAACCCGTGCCGAGCGGTTGACCGCGGATGTGGTGGATCTGGAAGGAGCACGACTTGTCGGAATAAGGCTTCGGACCGTCGCGGCCGAACTTATCGCCGAGGCAAAACTTGCTCTTTGCGAACCGTTCGTAAAACCCGGGAAGGTGTATCTCGTTGGTTCAGGTCCGGGAGGTCTTGGACATATGACGTTTCGTGCCCGCGAAGTTATCGACTCGGCCGATGTGATCATGTACGATCAGTTACCGGGTGACGAGATCATCGCATCTCTCCCCGCAAAAGCGGAGAAGATCGACGTTGGAAAATACGGCGGTCATCACACGATGAAGCAGGAGGATATCGAAAAACTCCTCGTGGAAAAAGCACGTGAAGGCGGGATCGTGGTTCGGCTGAAAGGCGGCGACCCATTCCTGTTTGGTCGCGGCGGAGAGGAGATGGAGGTACTTCATGAACACGGCATCCCTTGTGAGGCGATCCCGGGTGTCACGAGCGGTATCGCCGTACCAGAATGTGTCGGGATCCCAGTCACCCATAGGGATTTTGCAAGTCAGGTGACCTTTGTCACCGGCCATGAAAATCCGGAAAAGGAGGTCTCATCCATCGACTGGAAGTGGCTTGCAGGAAGTCCCGGAACGATCGTCATCTACATGGGCGTGAAAAATCTCGGCAAGATCGCCGACCTTCTGATGGAAAACGGCCGTGATCCGGCAACAAAGATCGCCGTTATCGAGAGCGGATTTAGACCCGAGCAACGTGTTACCTGTTCAACGCTCAAGGATATTGGAGAGGTGGCAGCGCGAGTTGGGATGAAACCTCCCGCGATCATCGTCATCGGTGAAGTGGTCGGGCTCTATAATAAATTTCACTAGACTTTAAAAAAAAGGGTTGTTAGATATTTTCAAATATCTAATTATACTCTTCTACCACTAAGGTAGTTACCAAGTACAATTGCTACAATTATCACTAAAAAGATAACGAACAATGACGAGTGAATGAATGCGCCGCCAAGTAATGCTAATATCACCAATATGACGCAAATTATTATTAAAAGCCTTAAGAGCATAAGCTATAGATGAAGATAATAGTATATAAATGTAATTAGATAATTAGTAAGGGATATAATAATTTGTGCAATTTTTCTTTTGGAAATAGTTACATTATTAAAAAAATCACTTGAAAAAATGTGAAATTAGACTATAAATAGACATATGCACATATAATTGCACGATCATTTGATCACGATCTAAAAATTAGTGCAGGTGTGCTATATAAAGAAAACTAAATAAACCTGTTCACTCTGTTTTTTGGCAGACGGAGGCCAATATGGTTTATTTATCTCTCTAAAAGAAAAAAATTATTCCATATGGATTGCGCTTTCTGGGCACTCATCCACACAAGTTTCACAGTCAACACAGTCATCGGCGCTGACAACTGCCTTATCATCGACCATTTCGATGGCTGCTGAGGGGCAGATATCCACACAAGACGTGCATCCGGTACATTTCTTTTTATCAACTACTGCTGGCATTTTTATACTTACCTCGTATGATTAGAATATTTCTTATTCGCAGGGGAAATACATTTCGAATCGTCGGGATTTATAACCCGAGGACCTCTTTCATGGAGTATAGACCCGGAGCCGCGTTAGGCGCCCATGAAGCAGCACGAACTGCTCCCCGGGCAAACACGGATCGGTCGTAGGCACGATGGGTCAACTCGATCGTTTCGAAGTTCTGGTGGAACTGAACGGTGTGGTCCCCAACAATATCTCCGCCGCGGATCACATGCATACCGATCTCGTTTTTCCTCTCGGTCATTCCCTCACGTCCGTACATCACGTCACGCTTGCCGATCTCTTCCTGGATCACATTCAGGATCGTCTTTGCCGTTCCACTTGGTGCATCCTTCTTATGCCGGTGGTGTGCCTCGATCACCTCGATGTCATAATCCCCGAGGCGGGAAGCCGCATCGCGCACAAGCTCCCAGAAGATGTTTACACCAACACTGAAGTTGGTCGTCTTAACGACAGGAACGTTTTTGATCGCATCGAGAAGTTCAGCATCCTGTTCAGGAGTGAAACCGGTCGTGCCGATCACTAAAGCCACGCCTTTTTTCGCTGCGATCTTTGCATTTATCATCGTTGCTCCCGCAACGGTGAAATCGATCATCACATCGGGTTTGACCCTGTCGATGAATGATGCAAGATTTTCTGATGAGACGACCGGTTTACCAAGGACCGTACCTTCCCGAAGATCCACGCCGCCGACAAACTCCAGATCCGGGTTTTCGATCACCATATTTGCGATAGTGGTACCCATTCTGCCGAATGCTCCGCAGATTATGACCTTAGACATAATGGGAAAGCACCTCCCGAAGTGTTGCTGTGTTTTGTTCGCCGAGTGAGTCTAAGGGGAGTCTGACATTTCCTGAATTTATCAGACCGCGGATCTCTGCCGCACGCTTCACCGGTACCGGGTTCACTTCCATAAAGAGCGCCTTGGAAAGCTCCATGAGTTCGTAATGTTTCTTCATAGCTGCTTTAGTATCGCATTTTCTAAACAGATCGTACATCTCGACCATGCGTCTTGGTTCGATGTTTGCCGTCACTGAGATACAACCCTGGCCTCCGACCGAAAGGACCGGTAATGTCAGGGAGTCATCGCCTGACGTGAGGATGAATGGATGCTCACGGTCAAGATCCTGCGTTCCGTGGATGATCGCCATCATCTGGTCAACGTTTCCGCTCGCCTCTTTCACAGCGACGACGTTTGGCATGGTTTTGACCATCTCGATGATCAGATCGGCTGGAAGGTTTTGACCAGTTCGTCCGGGGATGTTATACACGATCACCGGAAGACCGATGTCGGCGATCTTTTTGTAGTGTTTCAAAAGACCCGAACGGTTCGGTTTGTTGTAGTACGGGCTGATGAGAAGTACGCCATCTGCTCCGGTACTTTTTGCGGCCCGTGTCATCAAAAGAGCCTCTTCAGTGTTGTTGGAACCGGTTCCTGCGAGGGCAGGGATACGGTTGCTCGCGGCAGATACGGTTTCTTCAATGACACGTATGTGCTCGGCATGTGTCATTGTCGCCGCTTCACCTGTCGAACCGCATGCGAGAAGTCCGTGAACTCCTCCACGGATGACATGCTCGATGCAGTTTCTCAAACCATCAATGTCGAGCGATTGAGACGCGTCGTCATTGAACGGTGTGATGAGTGCAGGAATTACACCTTCAAACATAGTACAATACCTTTTGGCTGAACAAGATGATGTATTTTGCGTGTTCGGTGTGCGGGTGCCTCGCGGGGACGAACTTAGCGGAGCCAGTCGATAGACTTGAGACTGTAGTACCGATCATCACACGAAATGCACGAAACAAAGCACAAAAACACGAAAAAGAGAAGAATCAGTTGAGCAGGTCAATAGACTTGCGAGACGGGGGAGGTTACCATTTGCATCTTAACCCAGCCGATTTTCTTATTTTCGTGTTTTTATGTTTTGTTTCGTGAATTTCGTGTGATGGGGGTTGAATGCAAACCGGATGTCCTTATCTGAGGCGAGGCGCCCCTCCGAAGTGCGGGCCCTTATATTTAAAATCCTTCATCTGCACGAAAACATATCTTGTTTCACGCTTAATCTATCATGAATGGAAGATGTCTTTATCGCCCGAGCGGGGGCACGATCACAGAACCGAAACACCGGAAATAAGATCAAGGCACTCTGCTTGGCGGCAGGCCTTGAAAATATGGTGGATCCAGGTGATCTGACCGCGGTCAAGGTTCATTTCGGTGAGGTCGGAAATGATGCGTTCGTAAGCCCGATTCATGTTGCCGATATCGTAAAAGAGATAGAAAAAACCGGCGCAAAACCGTTTCTTACCGATACCAATACCCTCTATCTTGGAGGGCGGAGAAACTCCGTTGACCACGCAAAGACCGCGGCAATGCATGGGTTCTGCTATCCGGTCTTTAACTGCCCAGTGATTATAGCAGATGGACTTCGTGGTCAAAGTTTTATCGAGAGAGATGTGTACGGAAAACATTTTGATTCGGTCAAGATCGCCTCCGACATCGTCTCTGCAGACAGTCTGGTCGTCGTCTCCCATTTTAAAGGGCATGAGGCCGCAGGATTTGGCGGGGCCCTGAAAAATTTAGGGATGGGCTGCGCATCCAACGAGGGAAAACGTGAGCAGCACACGACACGCCCGAGGATCCTGGAGGAGGAGTGCGTTATCTGCGGGGCCTGCATAAATGCCTGTCCTGAGTTTTGTATCAGCATTGAGGGTACATCGGTTGCCATAGACCTTGAGCGCTGCATCGGTTGTCTGATGTGTATGAACACCTGCCCGGAACATGCGATCGATCTCGACTGGCAGGATGACGGCGTCATATTTGTTGAGCGAATGATCGAATATGCGGCGGGTACGATCAAAAATAAAATCGGCAAAGCATTCTATATCAATTTCCTGACGAACATCACCCCGCACTGTGATTGTACGCCATGGAACGACATCCCGTTCGTGCCAGATATCGGCATCCTTGCATCGAGAGATCCGGTAGCTCTGGACAAAGCCTGCTTTGACCTCGTGAACGCCGAGAGAGGTGTTTTGGGTAGCCTTCTACCCGATCATCATCAGCCGGGTGAAGAAAAGTTCACGCGTGTTTGGCCTGGAACAAATCCGGAACTGCAGATCTCATACGCACAAGAGATGGGTATTGGGCGGGGCGAGTATCGTCTGATTGAGATCTGATCTCTTTTTTTCAAATCTTAAACGCATAATCTTATAACTCTCAAAAATAAATTATGAAAACATCTATGGATACGCGGATTCGTTGCCTCATCTTTGCTCTTGTCGTCACAGCTTTGATGCTGGGCTCCCCGTATATCCCAGCTCTCGGGCTGATCGTCATTGTCTTTGCCGGAGTTCTTTATTTTGTGAACAAAAACCGGTACTTCGCAATCGGTGTGGGCATCCTAGCTTTATTATATGGAACAGGCCTCATTCCAGTCTCGGCTCTGTTCGGCCCTCTGATGATGATATTTTGGGGAGGGTTCCTGCTTAAACTCTTCAAAACTGCCAGCCATCTGTCCTTTATCTACACAATAGGTACCTCCACGGCGCTTTTCGCAACTATGCTCTACACACACGAGTTCCTCCCGCTTGTGGGCATAATCGCCGTGATCGTTCTCCTGATGCTTCGAAGCATCCTAAAAGACCGCGAGGATGGGGCGATGATAGCACTTCTCGGGGTCGCCATGACCATAACGCTTTTTGAGGATCTGAGGTTTTTCGTAGATTATCAGACCCTTGTCTTTGCGGTCGTGTTGTGTGCTGCGTTTGGCTACTTTGCTTACCGGGCAAAGACCATCGACATGAGCGGGGTCTTCGCTGCCGTTTTATTCGGCGTGATCCTCATCACCTTTGCCGGGGTGAACTGGTTCTTCATTGTGATGCTATTCTTCATTCTCGGATCCTTCTTCACCAAGTTCCGGTATGCGGAAAAGGAGTTCCTCGGTGTGGCCGAGGCGAAAAAAGGCCGCCGCGGATATATGAATGCATTTGCAAATGTGGGTGTCGGGGTCGTTGGATCCATCCTGTACGGGATCACCGGTGACGTCATCTTCATTGCTCTGTTCCTTGGTTCGGTCGCAACTGCGGCAGGAGATACACTTGCAAGCGAGATCGGCGTGACCGGAGGAACACCGCGTATGATAACGACGATGCGCCCTGTTCCGCCCGGAACAAACGGCGGTGTTACCTTGACCGGGGAAGTTGCGAGCCTTCTTGGCGCATCGCTCATTTGTATACTGGCGTTCCTTCTCGGCGTAGCTCCGTGGTATGTCTGCATCATCGGTGTGGTTGCAGGGTTTATCGGAACGAATCTGGACAGTCTCTACGGTGCTTTGATTGAAAATAAGGGATTTATTGGGAATTCAGGGACCAATCTTCTCGCCACGATCTCGGGCGGGAGTTTTGCTATGCTCGTCTGTCTGGCTCTAAGAGTGGTTGGTCTGATATAAATTATCGTACAAACAGATCGTTGCCATGTGCATCGATTCCGACAACCACCGGCAGATCGGTGAGTTTGATCTCCCAGATCCCTTCTGCCATGCCTAACTCTGGATAATGACAGCCGGTAAGTTCCATGCATGATGCGGCAAGAGCGGCACATCCGCCGGTGAAAGCAAAATACACGGCACGGCCGCGGAGTTCGTCACGGACCTTAGCGGACATGCCGCCTTTGCCGATCAAGCCCCGGACACCGGCATCAAGCATGTGCTTTGTGAGATCGTTCATCCGTGCCGATGTTGTTGGTCCTGCGGCGACGACTTTTTTCTGTGCCTCGTCGATGACCGGGCCGCAGTGATAGATCACGGCACCTTTAGGATCGAAAGGAAATCCCTCCTCCCGGATCTTCATGTGTGCTTCATCCCGTGCGGTGTAGATGGTGCCGGAAAGAAGCACACGGTCACCTGCGTGAAGGTCGAGGACCTCGTCACCAAGCGGGGTTTGAAGCCGGATCATACATCCACCTCAACGATCCCGCGTCTGGAACACCAGCACTGAATATTTACCGCGACCGGGAGTGAGGCCGTGTGACATGCTCCCTCTTTTACTTTGACGGCAAGACAGGTTGTGTCGCCGCCAAGCCCCATGGCACCTATCCCGAGCCGGTTTATTCTGTCGCAGATCTCCTGTTCGTAGGAGGTCATGTGGTTTATCGGTGAGAGCAGTGCCTCTTTTGCAAAGGATGCTGCCGAGTCGAATGTCCCGCCGATCCCGACCCCGACGACGACGGGTGGGCAGGGGCGTGATCCCGCATCCTTCACGACTGAGGTGACAAAGTCCGGGATCTTTTCAACCTCTGAGGGGAGCATCATTTTGATCTGGGACATGTTTTCCGAGCCTGCACCTTTGGGGAAAACGGTGACGCGGAGTTTGTCGCCCGGGATTATATGTATTGTCGGGACCCCGACCCCGGTGTTGTCGCCGGAGTTTTTTCTGGTGAGAGGATCGACGGCATTTGGGCGAAGTGGAACAGACTTTGTTGCACGACGGATCCCTTCGCTTACGGCATCATAGAGCTTGGTTGTCAGACGGACCGATTCGGGAATGGTCAGGTAGATGACCAGGATGCCTGTGTCCTGACAGATCGGGATGCTTTTTTCTCTGGCGATCTGGAGGTTGGCAAATATATTTTCAAACTCACCGCGGGCGGTCGGACTGGTTTCTTTATTGTATGCGGTGTGCAATGCTTCCTCGACATCGGGAGGGAGGATGGTCTCGGCCTGGCGGATCGCCTCTTCGACGGCGGATGCAAGACGGTTGTAGAGGGGGTCCATGATATATCTGTTTAGGTGAGGGGAGGATTAATGGTTTTGATTAAAAAAAAAGGCGGGGTGCCCCGTGGGGGCGGGCTGGACACTGAGCTCGTCCCTAAAGGGCCAACCCGCCCATCACACGAACTCTTCGAAAAAACGCAAATCAACGAAATGCACAAAAAGGGGGACAGGGACGAATGAAAAGAATGACCCCTTTCCCTTTTATTGAGCTATTTTTTCCACTTTCCTTTCCGAATATTTGATAAACAGTGCCAGGATCGGGCAAAGCACCGTTGGCACGATCAAAAGAAACATCGCGTCAGGTAACGACCCCATAACATCCGCCGCCATTCCGATCAATGCTGCTCCAACACCGCCAAATCCCATCGAAAACCCGAGCGTCAGACCGGACGCAAAACCCACACTCCCCGGCAAAAGATCCTGGGTCATCGTCACCGAGGTCACGTAACAGAAGCTTGCAAAGAACGCATACATCATGATCCCGACATACATCATGATCCCTGTTGTCAAAAAGATCATACAGAAAAACGGGATCGCCGCGGTAAATCCTAGGACAAGTACTCTCTTTCGCCCATACCGATCGGAAAGATATCCGCCAGCCACCTGCCCGAAAACTGACGTCCCAAGCATCAGTGTTATGATCAGCGAGACCGTGATCGTGTCTATTCCCTGATACCACAAAAGAAGAAGCGTGGGCAAATAGGTGATCACCCCGACATACGCCCATGCCCGAAGAGCGCATACCGTGACCACGAGCCCTGCCGGTACCCACCAATATTTTCCATGGGTCTTGTCCTTTTCGACCCTGACCTGCTTTACCGGCTCGATCTTTCCGGTTCTTCGATCGTTTCGATAGAGCCATGCCGCTCCCACGATCCCCGGAACGATCATCCAGACAACAGAGGTCAGACCCCCAAACGTGATAAGAAGACCTGCGATCAGCGGGCCAAGCGCATAACTTATACTGCCGCTTGTTGTAAAGATCGAGTTATACAAACCCTTTTTTGCAGGCGGACTCAGTTTATGAACGAGCGCCATTGCCGAAGGATGGAACAAAGCATGGCCGATCGCCGCTCCGCCCACGAGCAGCAGGAGGATCAGATAATCATTCGCTAAAACCGAGAGGGATATCCCCACACTGCCGATAAGAACACACAAAGGTATGCTTGCCCGCTTGCCGGTTTTATCTCCATACAGTCCGATGAACGGCTGCGTGATCGAGGAGGTCACGTTGAAAACCGTTATGACAAGGCCTGCAAGAAAATACGAGAGCCCCATATTGACTATCAGAAGAGGCAGGATGATCGGCAGGATCGGTGTATATAGATCGATCAGAAAATGGCCGCTGATCGCTCCGGTCAATTTAGAATTATATGTATGCCGCATGGACGTGCCTGATGATGAGTATTGATGTTTTATATCCTCTTTAATTTGATGTTTGTGAGCTATTGACTGTGTGCCAAAATCGCTCTCCCGCCCCCAAAACATATAATTCAGCAGCCGGTGTACGTTCTAATCACAAGGGGAACCTATGACTGCACAATCAATAATAACGTTTTTGACCAGGCACGCGGACAAAAAAACGGTATCGTTCCACATGCCCGGGCATAAAGGATCCGCGATCTATCGCCGATTCGGCTACACAGAGTTTCTCGAAAAAATGATGGACTGCGACATCACCGAGATCTTGGGCGCAGACAATCTCTTCCAGACCGAAGGGATCCTGAAAGCAGCTCAGGAAACGTATGCCGAGATATACGGCGTCAAACGATCCTATCTATTAATAAATGGAACAAGCTGCGGGGTCATTGCCGCAGTTATGGCATCTGTCCCAAAAGGCAAAAAGGTGGTGATGGCACGAAACAGTCACAAGGCGATCTACAACTCCCTCGTCCTTGCCGACATCCAGCCGGTGTATGCCTACCCTGAGGTCATCCCGGAATACGGGATCTCAGGCAGCATAACCGCGGACGAGATCGAGCGATGTCTTGTTGAAAATCCGGATGCTGAATCAGTTATTCTTCCTTCCCCAAACTATTACGGGATCTGTTCTGATGTCCGGGCCATCGCCGAAGTTGTTCATAGGCACGGTAAAGTTTTGATCATTGATCAGGCACATGGCGCTCATCTCAAATTTTTCCATGACTTCGGTTTTTCCTCTATGCCCGAGTCGGCAGAGCAGCAGAACGCCGACATCACCGTCAACTCGATCCACAAGACCCTCGCTTCCTTCACGCAGAGCGCTGTTTTGAATCTCAACTCCGACCGGGTCGATCATTACGTTCTCGAGGACAAACTCCAGATGCTTGAATCGACCAGCCCGTCCTATCTCCTGATGGGCTCTCTTGAAATAAACGCTGAACTCATCAAAAAACACGGCAAGACCCTCATGACAGAATGGTATGAGAATCTCATGTACTTCTACCGTGAGGCAAAAAACGTCCCAGGTCTTCGGCTCATCGGTAGCCCGATGGATGCGGACCGCAGCATCCAGATGGATATCACCAAGATCGATCTCGATATGAGCTCGGTCGGGATCGACGGAGCACGACTCGAAGAACTGCTAATGGAACGCGGGATCTATGCCGAGCTTGTCACCGGCCCTATCCTTATGTGCATGACAGGGATCGGAAACAGCCGGCAGGATATGGAGCGGCTGATCTCTGCTCTGAAAGATATCAGCAAGTCAGCCGGTGCCCCTGTCGTTTCTCTTTGCCATCCTGAGGTCAATATCTTCAAGGAAAAGCTCCTGCTGTTTCCTGTACCTCAGGATAAGGAACGGATCCCTCTCCTTGAAGGCGACGGACGGATCTGTGCCTCATCGATCATTCCATATCCGCCGGGGATCCCGTTCATCTGCCCGGGCGAACAACTCACCGAGGAGGTCATACAGTACATCAAAAAATTAAGAGATGCGGGCGAGAAGGTCATCGGTGTGAATGACCTGGGCGAGATCACAGTCGAGCGAAAACCACGCTGATTCCAGCCGTTTATTTTTCCCCACTTGTGCGCGTTGACCCCCCCCCTCTTTTTTGAAAAAATGGGGGGGGGCATACCCCCCTAAACCATCCACCCCCCCCCCGAGGCATAAATGGTAATCAAGGGCATGAGGGGGTTTTTTGAAGTCCACGGATATCGTCCCAAAGTCCATAAATCAGGCTATTTCCCTTCCGTTCACGAAGGACACCTTTAAGCCTAAGGGGGGGCAATTAAATTTAGTAATCTTAGAGCCGCCGGGGTGCGGGGCTAGATTTCCTGTACTTTCATACTATCTGAAATAGGAGTGTGGTATATGGGTCTTGAAAACACAAATGACGTCCTGATGGAAACAACCTTATTCGAAGAATTCGAGAGCAATGTAAGGTCGTATTGTCGGAAATATCCGGTTATCTTTTCGAAAGCTAAAGGCTCTTTATTAATTGATCAGAATGGGGTCGAGTATATCGATCTTCTCTGTGGAGCCGGAAGCTGCAATTATGGTCATAACAATGACTATATCAAGGAAAAGGTCATCGAGTATCTCCAGAACGATGGGATCCTTCATGGCCTGGATATGTATTCCGTGGCCAAGGGGGAGTTCATCCAGTTCATGCAGAAGAATATTCTGCAGCCACGGGGTCTCAATTATAAGATCCTGTTTCCCGGACCGACAGGTACCAATGCAGTTGAAGCTGCTTTAAAAATTGCCAGAAAAGCAAAAGGCAGATCCAACGTATTGGCATTAATGGGCGGATTCCATGGAATGACGCTTGGCGCTCTTGCTCTCACAACAGAGAGAACGGCACGGGAAGCCGCCGGAGTCATCCTTGGGAACGTAACACATGTTCCTCATCCGACTATGATGAAAAATCTGGACACGATCGAATATATCGATATGATCCTGTCCGATGATCACAGCGGAGTGGACAAACCAGCAGCCATCATCATCGAGTCCGTTCAGGGCGAGGGTGGAGTCAACATCGTTTCTGACCAGTGGCTAAAAGACATCCGTGCACTTTGCGATAAGCATGACATGCTGCTGATCCTTGACGAGATCCAGACCGGATGTTGCAGAACTGGAGCGTTCTTTTCATTCGAACGCGGCGGTATTGTTCCTGATATCATAGTCATGGCAAAATCCATCGGCGGTATTGGCATGCCTTCGGCGATCGTTCTGGTGAAACCCGAATTTGACGTTTTAATGCCCGGCGAACACAACGGAACGTTTCGAGGTTTCCAGCTTTCGTTCATCGCAGGAAAAGCTGCTCTCGAGTTTATGCTCGCAAATCATATCGAGGAGGAGACGGTCAGAAAAGGCAAGCTTGTCCAGGATTATCTGGCAGCAAACCTTCCGCTCATCGACCCGAATATGACCTTCCGTGGTCTTGGGCTGATGTGGGGCATCGACCTTGCCTCATATCCGGCAGGAACTGCTCAACAAGTCAGACATCTGTGCTTTGAAAACCGCGTTGTTCTTGAACTTTCAGGAAGAGAAGACTCGGTGGTCAAACTCATGCCGGCTTTAACGACGGATGACGCGACCCTTCTGCAGGCTCTTGAAGTCGTTCGCAGTGCGATCACGCAGGTGGTCACTGCCGCGAGAGCTTCCCAGATGACCAGCGAAGAACCGGATAACAATAAACTGTTTGCCTGAACATCAGGCATATTTTTTTTTCATTGAGAACAATACCTGTGCGATCGTTTTCAGCCTATGCCTCCTTTTCTATAAAATAACAATCAGTAGTAGTTTATAATCTAGAAAAATACATTATATCATATGACTGAAGAACGGGACTATAGTCAGATCTGGGATGAAACCTACGCTCTTGCTTTGGAAGGAAAACTACAAGACGGCGATACAGAAGACGGTTTTTGGTCGATCCAGGAGAATGTCGACCGATTCGTCAAGCATCTTCTTCATAAAAAAGGCGGGAAGATCGAGGATAATATCGCATCCATGAAGATCCCGCCCGGATCCACTGTCCTTGACATTGGAGCCGGACCGGGAACACTCGCTGTTCCTTTAGCTAAAGCCGGTTGCCTTGTGACCACCATCGAGCCCTCGATTCCCATGGGTAACGCAATGGAGCAGTACCGGCAGTATATGCAGGCACCAAAGATCGCCGAGATCCGTAAACGCTGGGAGGATGTAACGCCAAAAGAGGCGGGTCTTCATGATTATGTGATCGCATCCAGATCGCTTATGTTTGGAAATCTGCGGGAGAACATGCTCAAGATGGACGCCGCAGCAAAAAAAGGCGTCCATATCTACTGGTATCTCACCTCCAAATCCTCCTCGTGGGGTCATGATGATCTCTGGCCTATCCTGCACAAAAAGCCATATCACAGTGCCCCAAACGCGGTCGTTCTCTGGAATGCCTTGAACCAGCTTGGGATCTATGCAAATATCGAACTGAAGGCCGAGAAGAATGGTCATTTCTATCCTACCGTCTCCGATATGCAGGAGGATCATCACGGCCGCCTGATGGCAACGGAGCCCTGGCAAAAGGAGATCGTGAATGCGTATCTGGAAAACAAATACGAACAGACCGATGCCGGATTCCGTGTTCCAAGCACCTCACACCTTGCCCATATCTGGTGGGAAAAATAAGTTGGGGATTTTGTGCATTTTTTTCAGGCGAACAGAAAGACAATATACCTCCTCGGATAATGTATGAACATATGAAGATCATCGGCTTATGCGGGTCTGCTTCTCCAAAAAGCAGTACAAAAAAACTGATCGAAGCGGCTCTCGAAGCTGCAAAGAGAAATGGCGCCGATGTTGAGTTCATCAATATTGCAAAACTTGACATCAAAGGATGTATCGCCTGCAAAGAATGCAAAAAAGATCAGGTCCTATTCTGCTCCCAGAATGATGACATGACAGAACTATATACGAAAGTCAATGAGGCGGACGTGATCCTGCTTGGATCCCCGATCTATTTTGGGAATATAAGCGGGCAAAGCAAATGCTTCATTGACCGGACGTATGCATTTTTCGGTTCGGACGGTTCGAAGCTTAAGAAAGGAAAGAACGTTGCCGCGATCATTACTCACGGTCATACCGTTGAGGGTCATTATCTGGATGCGGCAACACTTCTGACCCAAGGCTTTGGCAGCAGCGGGGCAAAGATCCTTTCACCTGAGTTTTTTGGCGGGCTCCGTAATGCTGATGATATCACGGATGCGCAGCTTTCACGGGCACAAGCATTAGGTGAAAAACTCACTGAATAATTTATTGATTCTCATCCTTGAGAAATCTGGTAAAATATACAATATACCTTTTTACGATACAGGGCGTAATAGTAATCAGAAGTTGCCCAATATTTTGAATATGTTGGTTATACATTTACAGGAAAATATCGATTTATGATCATAGTATATATTTTAATAATACTCCTTGTAGTTCTGGGTCTATATCTTGTTTTACTCTACCCCGGGCGATCAAGAAAAAAGCAAATGCTCCCATTTACCCAGCATTACATTGCTCACAGAGGGTTATTTGACAACGCGACCTCTGCCCCGGAAAATTCGATGTCCGCGTTTAGAAAAGCAATCGAAGCCGGATATGGTTTCGAACTTGATGTGCAGCTAACATGCGATAACGAGGTGGTCGTGTTCCATGATCATGATCTGAAACGTTCGTCAGGTGTCAATATAAAAATTTCTGACTGCAGTTTTGCCATGCTTCAGGAGCATCTGCTGTTTTCCTCAGAGGAGCAGATCCCCAAATTCGCTGATGTTCTCAATATGCTTTATGGGCAGGTCCCGGTGATCGTTGAACTGAAATCTGATTCGGTGTCAGAGTATCATGATCTGTGTGAACGGGTGGCAGGATGCCTTGACTCGTATGACGGGCCATTTTGTATCGAGTCCTTCAACCCTATGATCGTTCAATGGTTCAAGATCCATCGTCCGGCGTATCTGCGGGGATTTTTAAGCACGAATTTCTTTAAGAGGCGTCTTCCCATATCCTGGGTGGAGAAGTTCGTCCTGACCAATTGTCTGACGAATTTTTTCACGAGGCCAGACTTCATAGCATATGATATTCGGTATAGAAACCAGCTTTCAAACCGTATCTGTACATGGTTATATGGTCTGGTCAGAGTAGGGTGGACGGTACAGAATGAGGAGGAGCTCCGACGAATGGAAGCGTTTTATGATGTGATCATCTTCGATTCGTTTCTGCCGTAGGCAGGGAAACTGCTATTATATTTGGGCTCTCTATTTTACCATATGGAAAGTCGAGTCGCAAAGGAGCTTCGGGGTGCATTTTTGCCGATCGTGTTTTTGCGGACAGATACCTGTCCAACGAATGCGATCTCTCCAAAGAAGGGGGCACGAAGAGGATGTGTGATGGGTTTTATCTCGCATGTTATCCGGGATCGAAAAACCGCGGTTTTTACGAAAGAAACCTGCCTTTGTGCGGGGGCGACGGCGGGTCTTTGTTTTGGGAACGGGTACGTTGGCGCAGTTGGAGGCGTGGATACCTTCGCGGCGTTTTTTTCGTATGGTCTTGAGTCGGCGAAGGATCCGGAGACATATCTGAAATTTTGTGAGAGGATGCCGGAAAACAGCCGCAGAAAGTATCTGGAGGGTGAACGGATGCACGTGGACAGAGAAACGGCACGAAGGTTCATCGATGACGAAATCACGGCGATACCGCCGATATCGGGGAAGTACGCGGTGTTTAAGCCGCTCGAGGATCTTATGGAGGGAGAGATCCCGGTCTCCGTGATTTTTACGGTGAATCCGGTGAACCTTGCAGCTTTGATGCATGTTGCGGGTTCTCTTCCAGGAGGGAACGGGCTTTTTGCTTCGTCACGGATCTCAGCATGCCAGGCTCTTGGGAGTAAGGTTTTGCAGGAGTCGAAAAAGGATGTGCCGAACGGAGTTCTTGGTATGATGGATCTTGCGGGACGCGGGCATTGTCGAAATGTTATCCCGAATGAGTATATGACCTATGCGGTTCCTTGGGAGATGTTTCTTGCAATGGAGAAGGTGGCGTCGAAGAGTTTTTTCCAGACGATGATCTGGGAGAAGTTCAAGGAATGAATGGGGTGTGTGCGGGTTGGAGCGGGCTGGTCCTTTAGGGATGGCCTCAGCCGAGGCGGGGACCTTTAGGTCCCTCAGCCGAGCAAGTCATGAACGTAGTGAAATGAACTTGCGAGCGAAGCGAAGCAGACAACCCGCGGTCGCAAGTTTCTGTTTGGTCGCAAATCAGAGATTTGCTTGGCTAAGACCACTAATCGCAAGTCTATCGACTTGATCGCAAAGCTTTGCTTTGCTCTGCTAAGACCACTCCTGCGGAGCGGTCCGCCTCGGCTGAGGTCGTATGCTTTGCATACGACCCGCTTATCCTACATGCTAAATAATCTTCCCGCCAAAATAGTAACAGAGTATTTCCATGCGTTATCATTATAATAAAAATACCCTGTATCTCAGGGGGAAATTCCACGCGGTCAGTACTGGAGTTGACGGCGGACTTCGTGACGTTTCCACGCTTCTCAATCACACGGTCCCCCATGACTTTGATCATACGGATCCACTTACCTTCATTCACGGGCTGCTTGCTGATGCAAAGTACGCAGAGGATGCATTCGGTCTTCTAACAGCAGTGCCCATGAAGGATCTCTGCATCCTTCAGTACGACTACATCTCGGTATTCGTTACGGCAGGAATCACGAATCCAAATCCGGATCCAACCAAACCGCACACAATAAATATCATCGTCACCTCAAACGAGGGATTTTCAGACGCCGCTCTTCTTGAAACAATAATCACCGTCACCGAGGCAAAAGCCCACGCACTTCGGCTGCTTGGAAGAGATTTCACCGGCACGACCTCGGACGCCGTGATAATCGCATCTGAAGGCGACCCCAAACACACCTATGCGGGAACATACACCGAACCGGGAACGCGGATCTATGCCGCCGTTTTGCACGGGGTCATGGAAGCAGTCAAGCGTCATGAAGACATCATCAAAGCCACCGAACCCACCTACTTCATTTATTCCAGATACAACGGTACCGGTTGGTTCCTCTGGGAAAAAGAGGGATGTCCGTATTACCCCTGCCACTTTGCCGGACAGTCCTGTGATTTTTGTTACTGCCCCTTCTATCCCTGTCATGACGAAACGCTAGGTGAATGGGTCGACAGTTCTTCGACTGGTGAGAAGATCTGGGCATGTACAAACTGCCTGCTTCTCCATAAACAAGACGTCGCCGCGTATCTGAAAAAGAATCCGGATGCGACACTCGAGGAACTAAAAAGCTTCGAAAAACAGATCAAATAATAATTATACTTTTTTTATCTATCCGATAGCGGTTCTTGAAAAATATTAAAAAAAGTGAAGGTAATAACCCTAGGGGTTAAACCCAGCCGCGGATCTTCATCGCTTCAACAACACGCGAAACGGCAACAACGTATGCTGCCTGCCGCATATTGATCTTATATTCTTTGGATGCTTTGAGAACACCGTGGTAGGACTTCGTCATCGCTGCATCAAGCTTTGCATAGACATCATCCAGAGCCCAGTAATGCATATAACTATTTTGCACCATCTCGTAATAGGAAACGGTCACGCCACCTGCATTACACAAGAAATCAGGGACAACATGAACGCCGTTTTTGTACAGGATCGTATCTCCCTCGGGAGTCGTCGGGCCGTTTGCAAGTTCGCACAGGATCTTTGCTTTCACCGTTGGGGCAACCAGCTCATTGATCGCTCCCTCGTCGGGTGCGGCCGCAATAATAATGTCAACTGGAAGTGCCATAACTTCGTTATTCGTCAGGACCTTGAGACCTTTGTAGCCAATGACAGATTTTGTCTTGCTCTTGTGGATCCCGACCTCTACAATGTCAAGTCCATTATCATCGTAGACACCGCCTTTTGAATCCGTAACTGCCACAACTTTGCACCCGAACATCTCTTGAACGAGTTTCGCTGCAAAGGAACCTGCATTCCCAAAACCAAGAACTGCAACCTTTGCACTCTTCAAATCGAGATTTATTTCTTTTGCAGCTTCACGAAGGGTGAACATTCCTCCTTTTGCCGTTGCATCCCCGCGGCCAAGTGAACCGCCGACGACGATCGGTTTACCGGTAACAAGACCGAACTGGTTTTTGCCGCAAATGACCGAGTACTCGTCCATCATCCATGCCATTATCTGGGCGTCCGTATATACATCCGGTGCCGGGGAATCGGTCTCAGGGCCAAGATTTTGCCAAAGAGCACGGATATATCCGCGGCTCAGACGTTCAAGCTCGCCCTTCGTCATCTCTTTTGGATTGCAGATAACGCCGCCTTTTCCTCCGCCGAGCGGGAGATTCAGCACTGCACACTTCCAGGTCATCCAGGCTGAGAGAGCTCGAACTGTGTCGATGGTCTCTTCAGGATGATACCGGATCCCTCCCTTGTACGGACCAAGGGCATTATTGTACTGGACACGGAAACCCTGGAAGATCTTCGTGGTCCCATTGTCCATCTTCACCGGGATAGATACCTGGATCTGTCTTTGTGGTTGCATGAGGATATCAACAACACTCTGCTCCAGCTTGAGGATCTTTGCACAATCCATAAGCTGATGTTGGGCCATTTCAAACGCGTTTACCTTCGAC
>DALTVX010000039.1 GCA_029987395.1 Methanocorpusculum sp.
AAGACGAAATTCCTGCCACGGCAGTAACGCTGATCCCACCAACTGAAGTCTCCCCCATGTTTACCGACGAAGACGAAGAATGTCTCGTCTCCCTCATCAACTTCCCCATCACTCTTGGGGACATCGTCCCGGTAAAAACCTCTCATCCCGCACCTCCCATCGAGTTCAAGATATTCAAGATCGAGCCGGAAAACGCCTGCATCCTTACCAAAGACACCGACATCCTCTTTGATGAGGATGAAGAATTTGTCTGCACTCAGACAATAACCTACGAAGACATCGGCGGGCTCAAAGGCGAACTACGGCGCATTCGTGAAATGATCGAACTCCCGCTTCGCCACCCCGAACTTTTCGAGACGCTCGGGATCGAGCCGCCAAAAGGTGTTCTTCTCTATGGTCCCCCCGGCACAGGAAAAACCCTCATAGCAAAAGCCGTGGCAAATGAAAGCGGCGCACACTTCATCTCCATAGCAGGGCCTGAGATCATCTCCAAATACTACGGTGAGTCCGAGCAGAAACTCCGTGAGATCTTTGAAGAGGCAGAGGAAAACGCCCCGTCCATCATCTTCATCGACGAACTCGACTCCATCGCACCAAAACGTGAAGACGTCAACGGTGAGGTCGAACGGCGTGTTGTCGCTCAGCTTCTTACAATTCTTGACGGCATCACCGAACGAGGCCAGGTCATCGTCATTGGTGCGACCAACCGTCCGGATTCCATCGACCCAGCTCTTAGGAGACCGGGCAGATTCGATCGCGAGATCGAGATCGGTGTCCCAAGTGACGCTGACCGGTTAGAGATCCTGCAGATCCACACCAAAAACATGCCGTTCGAAGGCATGGCCAGATTAAAATCCCTCCGCAAAAGCAAGCCGAGCGAGAAGGTTCTCGAACGCGAAATGGCAATGTACGAACTGTCCCGTGACAAGATCCTGTCAAGTCTTTCCTCACTCTCCAAGGGATTTGTTGGCGCCGATCTCGCGGCACTTGCTCGTGAAGCCGCGATCCGTGCACTTCGTCGTCAGATCGATGTCATGAACCTTGACTCAGAAACGATCTCGGACGACATCTTAGCAAAACTCGAGGTCACCGCCGCCGATTTCGTCTCCGCATCCAGAGATGTATCCCCTTCAGCCATGCGAGAAATCGCTCTGGAAACCGCTGACATCTCCTGGTCCGACATTGGAGGATGCAGCGAAGCCATCCGGGATGTGCGGGAATCGGTCGAGTATCCGCTCACCAAAAAAGAGTCCTTCGAACAGCTCGGGATCAAACCGCCCAAAGGAGTTCTCCTCTACGGTCCACCCGGCACAGGAAAAACCCTCATAGCAAAAGCCGTGGCACATGAAAGCGGTGCGAACTTCATCGCGATCAAAGGCCCGGAGCTTTTATCCAAATGGGTCGGCGAATCGGAAAAGGCAGTTCGCGACATCTTTAAAAAAGCCCGTCAGGTCGCCCCCGCGATAATTTTCTTTGATGAACTCGACTCCCTCACTCCCGCAAGGGGATCTGGCGAAGGCACCCGTACCAATGAAAACGTGCTCAATCAGATCCTCACCGAGATGGACGGCATCGAGGAACTCAACGACGTTGTGATCCTTGCCGCATCCAACAGGCCCGATATCATCGACCCGGCTCTTCTTCGTAGCGGCCGTTTCGATCGTCTCGTCTACATCTCTGAGCCGCAGGAGGCAGACCGGGCAGATATCCTTACCGTTCACATGCAAAATATGCCAATCGTCGGTTCCGTGTTTGATGACACGGTGACGGAACTTTCCGGCATCACGGACTCCTCACTCGAGACCTTGTGTAAACGTTTCGCAGGAAAACCTGTGACCTACAAACAGCTGATCACCTCGTCGAAAAAATACGAAAGAACTCCCTCTCTTTCGTTTACCGAAGAAAGAAAGCGTATCTCCTCCGCATTTAGAAAGCACAGGGTCATGCTCAAAGATCCAATTAAAACAGACCTCATCAACAGTCTTGCAGCGGACACATCCGGATATGTCGGCTCGGATCTGGACGGTATGTGCCGCGAGGCAGCGATGCAGGCACTTCGGCGAGGCGCGATGATCGTCTCTGCTGATGATTTTGCCGAGGCAAGGAAACGGGTCCACCCTACCATGAACGAAAAGGTTCGTGAATATTATCAGAACATCTCGCAGAAGTTCAAAGGCGGACTGCCAAAGGAAGCACAGAATCTGATCGAGTACCAGTAACTCAGATCTTATATCGTAACAAAGCCGCGACCCCGCCAAGACCTACAAGGCGGGTGCCCGGTTCGAACTCAGTAGAAAGAACGATGGTGTTTGCACTGCGTCTTTCTGCTTCCTCGATCATTTTTCCGATCGCGTGATCTCGAACAAACGAGTCGGCAACAAGCATCGTTTCAACAGCCCCGTAATCGATCGCCTGCCGCACCTCGGCTTTTCCATAAGCAACTGCTGCGTTTTTGCCTATCCGGAGGAACACCTCGTCCATGAACGAGACCTCTTTTGCAAGCTGCAGATCCTCTGCGACCCTTGAAAGAACGCCGTTTCCGATCGCCTCCTGGATCGCTCCGTATCCGCATCGTCTGGTATCGGCAAGCAGCATTTTTCCGGCGATGTCCGGTGCTTTGTTTTTTGCAAACTGCAGAAAATCCTCTTTGACAAACCCCGGTCCGGCAACCACGATGGACCCGGTGACCTTTTCGAGAAGCGAAAGGAGTTCGACGAAGAGTGCCTGCCTTGTGTCCAGCTCGGCAGATTTTCCGCTCCCGACCGTGAGGGTGGTTATCCTCTCGGGTCCGTACTGCCGGACCCGATAAAGTTCAGCCTCCCCGTCTTCGATGGCAACGATATGGACGACGCCGTGCACCGAGGAGGAGACTGCCCGTTCCAGGCGTGCAAGATCGACCGATCTCCACTGCCGGATCACACTTATCTCATACCCTGCCTCGATATTGAGCGCATGGTGCTGACCCATATCGGGTCCATAGGTGATGATCCCAAAGACCCGAAGCCTCGCCGACTCAGGAATGAACTCCACCTTTTCACATTTTACCCCGATCTTCACCGGGCGTTTTTCCAGTTTTTCCGAACGTAATTTGTCGGTTGGTCCGTCCACTGTACGAAGTGTCACCGCATACACGGTGTTTCCCGGACTGATAAGATGCGAAAGATGCCAGAGATCGTCGATCGATTCAGGGATGAGTTTATACTCGCCGAACCCGTCGTATTTCAGCGGTTCAGGCATCACCGCTTTCATACGCGGCCCGTTCCTTTGCCCGGGGTCTCCTTTAGATCAGACCCGCCCGGTGGAACAAAAGCCGCAACCGCCTCGGTATTCATGACCGATTTGAGTGCTTTTTGTTCGCTATCACTCACGCTTTCTTTAAGTTTACGAAGGACCTTCTTTGCGACGTCGTTTCCTTCAAACGTTCCCGGCACCAGACGGATCGAGTTTGATGTCAGCGGTTCGATCGCAGAAGGCGGGCCTCCGATTACGGATAGGACAGGCTCGGTCCGGATCCCGATCGTTATCTCGAGGGGCACATCTTTGTAGATCTTTCGTTCACCTCTGATGATGAACGAACCATGGGCGACGTACTCTCCCGTCTCGGGGGTCTTGCTCACCTGACTTGGAGAGGCGCAGATCACATCGGTCGATGCTCCTCCGCCTGACCATGCACGCGAGTATGAGGCGGCAAACTGGACCGCCTGATCCATACGCTCGGTCACGCCTTTCACGATGACAACCGATGCGCCAAACACATCTGCGTGGAGGAAAATATCTTTCCCTTCCATGTATTTTTTGATCAGCTCCTCGTTTTGGTCCGCGTTTCGTCCGCCGATCACAAGCACGCCGTCGGATGTTTCCATCCACCGGAAACGGTGATACCATTTCGGTTTTATTCTTCCCGGTCCCGCCGCCTTTCTCTTTTCAGGATGAACTATCCCGGCCTCCATTGCCCGAATTGCCCCTGCCTTCTTCGCACGGAACTTCTTCACAACGGCAAAATACCTGCCGACATTTGCTTCAAGACTGTCATGCACAAAGATGGTGACGTTGTGCTTTTCCTGAAGGTCCACCACCACGGAGGCATCCTTTGGCTCAACAGAGATGATCCGTTTTGCTGCCGGCATGTCGCTTTGTTTGATAACGATCGCGATCTCCTGCCAGGAAAGTTTCTGGCACGCAGCCGAAAGCACATCGATCGTCTCCTGGACCTCGCCGTAATGCGAGTAGATGATCTCTGACATTTCCGTTGCCTCGGCAATCTTTTTGTCAAAGGTGATGAGTGCGGCCTCCTGCTGTTTTCGGATCCGCTCCTCTTTGGAGAGTTTGATCTTCTGCTCAACGACTACTTCGCTGACAACCTTTGGATAGTATGCCTCGAGCGCTTTGGAAAAAGTTTCAAAATGCTCCTTTGGTTCTCTTTCTTCTGAGGGGAAGGGGAATGCGCCTTTTGCATCGATGACCGGATCTTGTCCATCGGTCAGCCTGGCGATCCATGCACGCATGGCGTCATAGACCGGACGGATCTGTGCGTCGGTCGCGAATTTACAGGGCATCGATTTTGATACACCGGAGAGCCGACAGACGTCTTCTGCGTGGATACCGCCAAGCTGCATCTTTGTTGCAAGAGCACGGACGATATCCGCCTCATCTGCCGCGATCTTTTCCTTGAACTCCTCGAATGTCAGCTTTTCCGGGCTGACGGCCTCCATTGAGTATTCTGCGCCGCCGATGATCTCTCGGTCCCGGAACCTTCTCTGGGAAAGAGCATTGACGATCGTATATTTTTCATCCGTGAGGATGAGGTTTCCCTCGTCAAAGAGTTCGATGATCAGTTTGTATTCGGTTGGTCCTTTTCCAACCGTGATGATCAGAACACGTTCGATAGCCTTCTGCTCGATCGAAAGCACCTTTCCTCCTTCGATATATTTTCGAAGGTACATCGAAAATCCGGACGGGTTTTTTGGTGCCGGAGGGAGTTCAGATACCAGATGTGCCCGAACACCTCGGACAACGTACAGTAAATGACGTGCCTTATTCTCCCCATTCAATCGAAAACCAAATGTGGTGTTGTCGTACTGATATATTTTCCCGATCCAGAGAGGTAAAAGCGCGGCAAGCTCCGCTGTCATTGCTTTTACGTCTGCCCCACTCATCCCTTGTATTGTCGCCATTGTATGTTGCCATATATATGACGTGCAGAACTATAAACCGTCCATGTTTTTTTGCTCAGGGTGATGGATTTTTGAAACTAGGACAACACTAAACCATGCTTCAGGCAAAACCGCGCGACTTTTATTCTTCATAACATAACAGGTAACATAGATAAGACCTGAGTACCAATATATTTAGATCGAAATATCGTGGAGATATCCATATGCAGGTAGCCTATATCAAAAAAGAGAAATGTAACACGACGATGTGCAACCGTTGTGTGAAATTTTGCCCGGCGTCGCGTAAAGACCAACCGGTAATTTTTATCGGACGAAATAAGAAAGCAACGGTCGTTCAAGAATTATGTACCGGCTGCGGGAAATGTGTGAAGATCTGCCCTGAGAAGGCAATCGAGATGATCACGATACCAGACCGGGTCCCCGAAACCACGATCGAAGAGGACATCGAGGCTCTCCAGACGATCGAGGCAGAGACCGAATCCGTCACAAAACAGACCGCCCCTACAAAACGAAAAGAGACCCCTGAAGAGAAGATCGTGGGTAAAAAAGCCCGGCATGCTGAGCGTGTTATTCGTACCGCGGTCGCCTGTGGTCTTGGTATGGTCGCGGGAGTTGTCTCCTATTATCTGGCAGGCACCCCAAACCCGATCAACACCTCGATGGTCGAGGCAGGAATTGCCGGCGTTCAGGCAAACCCGATCGTTGGTATCCTCGTTCTTCTCGCGGCGATCGTTCTGCAGAAATCCATCTTCATGGTCATGCGGATCGACGTATCCAAACTTGGTAAGAAGGACTGGTTCTATCAGGGATTTTTGACCTTTGCTACCTGGTATATCTCCTGGACACTTATGCTCTCAACATCCCTCCTCTCCGCATAAATGAGATTAGCCATCGTTCATAAAGACCGATGCCACGCAAAAAAATGCGGCAAAGAGTGCATCGCGTACTGCCCACGGGTACGGACAGGTGACGAAACAATCATCATCGGAGAAAATGGCTATGCTGAGATCTCCGAAGAACTCTGCGTAGGTTGTGGTATCTGCGTTAAAAAATGTCCGTTCGATGCTCTGGATATCATCCAGCTCCCCGAAGAACTTGACACACCGGTGACCCGATACGGTCCAAACTCCTTCGTCCTATACGGACTTCCCGAGCCGATCGCAGGAAAAGTGACCGGTCTTCTTGGTCCAAACGGTATTGGAAAATCCACCGCGATCAAGATCCTTTCCGGGCAGCTGAAACCAAATCTGGGTATCTTTGATCACGAGGTCGAGTGGCCGGAGATCTTGAAACATTATGCCGGTACGGAACTGCTGGATTATCTCAAGCTGGTCGCTTCAAAGACGATCAAGGCCTCGATCAAACCGCAGTACATCGACTTTATCCCGAAGGTTTTCAAAGGGACGGTCGGTTCGCTTCTCAAACAAAACGATGAGCGAAAAATGCTGGATCATTACACCAAAGCACTCGCTTTAGACACGATCCTCGATAAGGATCTCTCGTATCTTTCCGGCGGAGAACTTCAGCGGGTCGCTTTGACGGTGGCTCTTTCAAAGAAGGCGAACTTTTATTTCCTTGATGAAATAACGCCTTTCCTTGATATCTATCAGAGAATGATCGCGGCAAAATTGGTTCGGGAACTTGCATCCGAACACCCGGTCATTTTGGTGGAGCACGATATCGCTATTCTCGATATGGTTGCCGAAACGATCCATATCGCATATGGAAAACCCGCGGCATTTGGTATCATCTCCCGGCCTAAGGGTGTTCGTATCGGTGTGAACCAATATCTCGAAGGCTTTGTTGCCGAGGAAAATGTCCGTATCCGTGATTATCCAGTGCTCTTTGAGAGCCGCAGTCACGAGAGTAATGTTGATCGTGAACGTCTGATGATGATCCCGAAGATGACGAAGTCGTTCCCGGGTTTCAAACTGACGGTCGAGGGTGGAGAGGTCCGTCGGGGAGAGGTTCTCGGGATTGTCGGAGCGAATGGGATTGGAAAGTCGACGTTTGCAAAACTGCTTGCCGGGGTAGAAACTCCGGACGGTGGGAAAACATTCGATACGGTCCGTGTTTCGTACAAACCGCAGTATATCACCGCAGATTCAACCGATTCTGTGGAGTTTATGCTGCGTGCAGTTACCCGAAAGTTCGACACATCTTACTATCAGCATGAGATCCTGGAGCCGCTTGGCCTTATGCCGATCCTGCAGGCAGAGGTGAAAAACCTTTCAGGTGGAGAACTTCAGCGTGTGGCTATAGCACTTTGTCTTTCGCGAGATGCCGATCTCTATATCCTCGATGAGCCCTCGGCACACCTGGATGTTGAGCAGCGGCTTGTTATGACGAAGGTGATCAAGCGTGCGGCAGAGGAGAAAGGCGCCGGGATCATGGTTATCGATCATGATATGTACACGATCGATATGATCAGTGAACGGCTGCTGGTCTTTGACGGCGTGCCGGGTTTGGAAGGTACTGCACGTGGTCCGTATGAGATGAAGGATGGGATGAATCTGTTTCTGTCGAATCTGGGGATCACGTTTAGAAGGGATAAGACGGGGCGGCCGCGGATCAATAATCCGGGTTCGTATCTCGACCGTGAGCAGAAGGCTGCGGGAGAATATTATTACTACGATGCGGCTCAGTATGCTCTGGATAATCCAGAGGAATAAATCTTTTTTTAGTGTTATTGTTTTCGGGATAATATTCTAGTGCTATTTGTTATCAGCCTAAATTGATGAAAAAGTAGATAATCACTCACATTTCGTAGAAAGAGTACGGTTGTGTGTGGATGCATAAATAAAAGAAACGCGAATCTCCGCGAATTAACGCGAATCGCATTTTTCTTGCGCCGTCGTGCTCTGCTCCGGCTCATCGCCTACGCAGGAATCGCACGCCGTCTGGAAAAATGCTGACGGAAAAACCGGCGTGCCGGTTTTTCT
>DALTVX010000005.1 GCA_029987395.1 Methanocorpusculum sp.
TCGGATAGGGGAAACCATCATCGTCATAGGTGTCAGGCCAGATGACCTTACAGACACTCATGTCACGGATAGCTTTCGGTGAAAGAATACCGAACTCGATCTTGCCGATTCTCTTTGGCGAGGTCATACCATATCCTCCAGTCTCAGTCTGGGCGCTATACCCATACTCTTCATCTCGTCAAGGAGAAGTTTGAATGCATAACTCATTTCAACTTCGTAAATATCTGTTTCTGCACCGCATGCAAGGCATCGGGTCATCTTCTGCTTTGCATCGTACATGGCGATCATGCCGCAACGTGCACAAACATACTGTTTCACAGCGTCAGATTCATCAAGGAGACGCTCTTTCAGTGCCATAGCAGCACCGTGACCGATCATCACATCACGTTCCATTTCACCAAAACGAAGACCTCCTTCACGGGCACGTCCTTCGGTCGGTTGTCTGGTAAGGACCTGGACTGGACCTCTCGATCTTGCGTGCATCTTGGTCGAAACCATGTGGTACAGTTTCTGGTAATAGATAACGCCCATGTAGATATCGGCCTGGAATCTGCGTCCGGTGATACCATCATACATGACTTCACGGCCATTGTGAGCAAATCCTGCCTCTGCGAGCTGGTGTCTCAACACCTGTTCACGGGTCAGTTTGTCTGCTTTTGCATCTTTACCGATCTCCTTATTGTCAAGGACACGCTGTTGAGCAAAGGTCGTGTCGAAAATCTTCTCGACCTGGGTCTTTCTAAACGATGTTCCGTTGACACGGGAACCTTCGAGAGAACCGACTTTTCCACCGATCATCTCAAGCATATGACCGATCGTCATACGTGAAGGTACTGCGTGCGGGTTGATGACAAGATCGGGGGCGATACCGGCAGCGGTGAACGGCATGTTTTCCTGCGAGGTGATAAGACCGCAGACACCTTTCTGACCGTGACGGGATGCGAACTTGTCGCCGATCTCGGGGACACGCAGATCGCGTGTTCTGACTTTGACGAGGCGAGAGGAGTTTTCAGACTCGGTGATAATGACGGTGTCAACGATACCGGTCTCATTACTTCTCATGGTGACCGAAGTGTCACGGCGTTTTTCAACGGCGATGAGTTCTCCGGTCGGTTCCTCAAGGAAACGCGGTGGGGAGGTCTTTCCAATGAGAACATCCTTTTCGTTCACAACGGTTTCTGGGTTGATGATACCGTCTATATCGAGGTTTGCGTAGGATCCAATTCCATGGGAACCCTGAACATCCTCTTCTGGCATCTCGATCCTGTCGACCTGTCCTCCGGGATATCTGCGTTCCTCTCCTTCGTAGGTTCTAAAGAAGTGGGAACGACCAACACCACGTTCAACTGATGCTTTGTTGAAGATGAGTGCATCTTCAATATTGTATCCTTCGTAGGAGATGATCGCGACACAGAAGTTCTGACCCTGAGGACGTTTGTCAGAGCCGATAAGTTCGGCTGCCTGAGTATGTACCATCGGGACCTGGGCATAGTGAAGCATATGGCCGCGGGTATCGGGCCGGAGTTTCATATTTGCCTGAGCAAACCCTAATGCCTGTTTGATCATACCCGCCCCCATGGTAACACGCGGCGATGCGTTGTGTTCTGGGAACGGAACGTGTGCTGCTCCAATACCAAGAATAAGGGACGGATCGATCTCAAGGTGAGTATGATCAGTGGTAAGATCTCCTTCTTGAACGGCGACGAAGAGGTCATCCTCCTCTTCTGCGTCGATGAACTCGATCTTGCCCTGAGCAACGAGAGCCATGAAATCCTCTGCACCGGATCTTACGATCTCGATGTCTTCGGGGGTGACTGCGGGGATGCCGTTTTCAACAACTATCATCGGTCTTCGGGCCCGTCCGCGATCTGTATTGATAATGATCTCGTTACTGTAATCTTTGTATGAGATATTGACTTCAGTTGAGACATGCCCAGATCTGCGCATCTGTCTGAAGTTTTTGGTGAATCCGGAGGCATCATCGACTTTACCGATCAAAGCGCCATCCACGAATACACGTGCCATTTTCTTTTCCATTTTATTCGCTCCTGATCGGATGAATCTTCATACCACGGATAACACGAAGTATCTCTTCCTCATCGGTCCCTCTACTGATCTCAACAAGCTGGGCAAAGTTTTTCACTAAACCACAGTTTGGTCCTTCCGGAGTTTCGGACGGACAGATACGACCCCACTGGGTAGGGTGCAGATCACGGGCCTCGAAGTGAGGCTGGGATCTGGAAAGAGGAGAGATAACTCTTCTCAGGTGGGAAATGACCGACATGTGATCGACACGGTCCATAAGCTGTGAGACACCGGTCCTTCCGCCGACCCAGTTTCCTGTTGCAAGTGGGTGGATAAGACGTTCGGTAAGGACATCGGCACGGACGACCGTACCGATAGCCAGTTCTCTGTGTCTCATGCTCGCGCGTTCGAGCTGATATTTGACATCACGAGTAAGTCTGTTCAATGAAATACGGAACAGATCCTCCATCAGGTCACCTGCAAGTTTCAGGCGCTTGTTGGAGTAGTGATCTTTGTCGTCGATTCTCCTTTTATTAAGTGCAAGATCGAAGCATGCCTCTGCCATCCTGCCGAGGAATTCGGCTTTTGCGATCCGGATATCCTTTGCATACACTTCGTATCCTTCGTCTCCGGGTTTTAAGGAGCCGGGGATACCGTAGTTTAAGTGCGGGAGGAGATAACTGTCGAGAACGAACTCTGCGCGTTTTCTCTGGTAATCCTTTGTCTGATTCGGTGCAAGTTTCTTGCCGACATACATGACACCCTCTTCTACTGTGGCACATTCGCTCTCTTCGAGGTTCTGCATCATGTAGGTCAGGACATCTTCGGACAGGGAGACTGCGGATACGATATCTTCATCGGATTCAAGTCCGAGAGCGCGCATCAGATCAGCGAATCTCAGATGACCGGCAACGCTTGGGAAGGAAACATCAAGAAGATTCTTTTTGTTTTTCTCAACGACCACAAGGGCACGGTAGCCTCTGAACTGAGAGAACACTTTGGATACATGGATCTGTTCGCTGTACCTCTCGGTGAACTCGGTCATGATTTTATTGCTCGCGAGATCTTCGAGGGTCATCAAAACGCGTTCTGTTCCGTTGACGATGAAATATCCTCCAGGGTCGCTTGGATCCTCACCCTCTTCGGTCCTCTCTTGGAGAGATAGACCGCAGAGGTTACAGACCTGACTGTCGATCATGACAGGTAGCTGACCGATCGTGGTCTCCTGAGTTGGAAAGACCTTTTCACCTTGGTGAAGAGTCATCTCAAGGATCATCGGGGCAGCATAGGAAAGATTCCTAAGGCGCGCCTCTGCGGGATAGAGTTTGCTCTGGGATCCGTCGGCTTCCCTGACGATCGGTTTTTCAACACGGAGCTTGCCCAGTTCCACCCATACGGCTTCCTGGTTCTTTCCTCTGTTGACGATCTCGGTCTCGACGATCCTTTGTTCGTCTACAACTTTTTGGAGGTTGAACTGGACAAAATTATTATATGAGTCCAGTTGGTGGCGGGCAACATGTTCCTGGGAAAAGTACGCGCCTGATAATACACTTCTGTCGATCATGATTTTTACCTCCGGTTATTTCTTGGGCCTTCTTACTACGAGGCGGTAGGACGTGGCTTCGCCTGCAGTTTGGCTTTTTCTTACGATCGTAATGACGTTTCCAGGTTTCGCGCCGCAGGCTTTTACTGCCGCGTCATCGTGATAAATTTTTGGAAGTTGATCTTCCGTGATGTCGAAGGTTACGAGAAGAGCTGTTACGTCTTCGTCGCTCATGATATGATGGTCAGGGACCACCTCATGTAGTAATACGTTAAGTCTTGTCATTTAGCTCCCAATCAGATTCGTGTGAATACGGGGTCTTGCTGCTGATTTTTTCAGGTAGCTGGTTTAATTTTTTAAAAGTCTGGTTCTTTGGCATGTGAATGGCCCAATGGGAACCCATTCGCCGGTGGTGTGGTAAAAGGATGAAACACGCATCGAATAAAATGAGATAAGGCATGCTATAAGCATTTTCCTTATCAAAAAACCCGAAGGCGTGAAGCGGGCCAAGAGGGATTTGAACCCCCGACCTGCGGATTAAAAGTCCGACGATCTGCCTGACTGATCTACTGGCCCTTGCGTTTCATCTAGGAAACAGCGGTAATAGAATGATCTACTCTCATATAAAGATAATGATTTGCATCATCCCCATTTCATCTGTAGGGGAGAATTATTTTAGTACTTGCAGATGAAATAGTATCCCACTCGATTATGGCAGATATGGATATGTTCCCGCGGACCCAGAATATTCTTGTAAAAGGATGCAGTCTGGTTACGATCGCAATTTACGTTATTATTGCTGTTCTTTTGATAATTACAGCCCTTCTTGGGACGATAGAAACCTTGAAGGTACTCAGTCTCGCTTTGGAAAACCCAACACAAACCGCACTTACGGGTGTTCTTCAAGGAATTCTTTTGATCATCGTTATTGCGACCCTGATCGATATGGTTCAGTCCTATGTGCGTGCGGGGCGCGTACTTGTTAGACCGATTTTGATCGCGGGCGTCACAACGATGGTGAGAAGACTTTTGGTAACGGATCTCACGTTCATCGATATTATTGGAACGACGGTAGTTATACTTGGACTTACGGTCGCAATGATCTATCTTGGACGTGAGGACCGGAATGTTGCTGAGTTTTTGACGAGTAAAGACGAATAAAACACACTGAAGAATAAAGATATAAGAAAATCTTCGTGATTCCACACCTTTTTTTAAGTAAATTAAAATCCAAACCGATGTTTTCGTTTATAACACAAACGTAAGTTAAGCTTTATAGTTGTTCGAGTCCCTTACTTATGATATTATGACGATGAAAATCACCTCCAACTCTCTTACGGAGGGACCGGTTGGAAAAGCTCTCTTGATAGTGGCGCTTCCAATCATTATCAGCAACCTTCTTCAAAGCATATTGGAGGTTGTGGACATGTATTTCATCGGCAAACTTGGTGATGTTTCCATAGCCGGTGGTACCATGGGTATTATGGTGATCATGGTCCTGACAACGGTGATATTTGGCGTTGTCACCGCAACGGCGGCCTTCGTTTCGCGGGCATACGGGTCAAAGAAGTATGACAGGATCTCGGTCATTCTTCTTCACGCCATGTATCTTGCACTTGCATTTTCTGCCATTATTGCAGTTATAGGATTGTTTTTTTCAGAAAAATTGCTTTTGCTGATGGGAGCTGAGCTGGATGTGGCTGCAGAAGGAGCCAGATTCCTCACCCCAATGTTGATGGGCCTGGTTGTTATGGTTATTTTAGCTACGCTTACAACAGTTTTTCAGAGCACCGGAGATTCTAGGACACCGATGTATGTGATGCTCGGGGTCAACGTAGTGAATATCGCCCTTAATCCTGCACTGATCGAAGGTTTCGCCTTTATACCTGCATTCGGTATTGCGGGATCTGCCTATGCATCCCTTGCCTCACGGGCGGTGGGAGTTGCCCTTTTACTCGGCGTGATGTATCTTCTACCGTCCAGAAAAGACAGCCCGATCACATTTCCGAAGAAGTGGACCTTCGAGCCAAAACTTATCAAAGATATCGTCGTGATCGCAATACCTTCAGCGATCCAGAGCGGGATCAGAAGTGCGGCGTTCCTTTTAATGACCGCGATCATCGCAATTTATGGTACGGCTGCGGTTGCGGCTTATGGGATATGTCTCCGTCTCGATATGATGGGACTAATCATTGTGATGGGTCTTTGTACGGGAGTAGCGGTGATGGTAGGTCAAAATCTAGGGGCCGGAAAAGTTGAACGGGCAGTAAAGGCGGTCCGCTATGCGGCAGTAACAAATGCTGTGTTCATGATTATCGTGGCAGCGGTCTATCTTATCTTTGCCAAGGAATTCCTGATGTTCTTTGGAGCTACCGGGGAATCTCTCGCGGATGGAATCCTGTTCATGCAGATCGTCCCGCTCTCCTACTTTATCATCGCACTCGCGATGACAATGGGATTTGCGATGAATGGCGCTGGAATGACACGACCGGGGATGTACTCGGCCATCGCAGGTCAGCTTGTTGTGCAGGTCGGCTTGTCGGCATTCTTCGCATTGAATGGATATCCGATCGAGTTCATCTGGTATGCAGCCGTAACGGGTACGATCATAATGTTCATCTTTGATCTCTTCTTCTACATGCGCGGAGGCTGGAAAACAAAGAAGCTGCAGATCGAGTCGGATATACTACCGAGTGAGTGAAAGTCCCCACAACTCAAATATCTTTTTTTTCAAAAAAATTATGTTCTAAGGAACATGGTTCCTAGACGCGACTTGGATAAAACGATCGTCGTCGGTCTTCCATGCGGACATGTGTATGGCGAACGGGTCGCCATGAGTTGGCGTAAAAGACGCTGCATCTCTTCAACCGTGAGTGGAGTGTTTCCTTTTACAACGGCACGACACGCCGCTGTTTTTAGGACCCGGTCCAAAACATCGTCGGTGTTTTTGATTCCGTCAAGTGCCCCGGAAATTATTGCATGGATCACCTCAGGATCACCAAGCGTGGATGAAACCACCGGGACCGATCTGACCATCCATACATCCTTGCCAAACGGTTCCAAAACATATCCTGCTTTTTCAAGAACTTCCATTAGATCAGGAAGTGCGGCGATCTCTTTTTTCGTCAAAGTTATCGGCATCGGAACAAGGAGTTCCTGTCCGGACTGGGTCGATCCCGAGCGGGCAACGAGCAGGTCATACATGATCCGCTCATGGGCCGCATGCTGATCGACAACGATCAGATCACCGGATGCATTCTTTGCAAGGATGTAGGTGTCCCCGATCTGTCCAAGTACCTCGGGAACGAACATATCCGTTTCCGGCAAGACACCGGTCTCGGTTCGCCGAAGCTGTTTTTCGGTCTGTTTCAGCGGCGAGATCTTTGGGGTCCTGCTTCCAGCATAATAGGGAACGGACTCACCAACGATCTCAACAGGAAGTGTGGGAATCGTTTCTTTCACCGGAGAAGGCGAAAAGATCCGCTCTTCGTGAAGAGACTGATATATGGCATCCTGTAATGACCGCATCACTTCACGCTCACGCGAAAGCCTCACCTCCTTTTTCGTCGGATGCACATTCACATCGACATCACGGGGATCGAGAATGATGTCGAGAAATGCTGCAGGAAACATTCCCTTTGGCAGAAGTGTTCCATATCCTTCACGGATCGCCCACTGAAGTTGGCGGGACGTGACCTGTCTGCCGTTTATCGAGAGATAAAATCGTGTCTGGGTCGTCTTCATCTCCGAACCGGGTTTGGTGATCCACCCTTCCACAGTTACTGGCCCATAGGTTCCTGATACTGCGGTCAGCTCCCGGGAAAATCCGGAGCCGAAAACTCCCGCGATCACATCAGGGAAAGAGCCGGTGCCAAAGGTCTGGAATCGTTCCTTTCCATTGTAGAGCAGAGTGAACGAGATCTCCCGATTTGAGAGAGCGATACGCTCGACCATGTCATACACATGGGCCAGCTCCGTCGAGGCGGTCTTTTGAAACTTTCTCCGGGCGGGCGTGTTGTAAAAAAGATCCTCAATAATGATACTCGTTCCTTCTGGTGCGCCGACTGCCGAGTGAGAGATCAGTTCTCCGCCATGGATCACGACACGTGTTGCCTCGGGCGAGGCGGACCCTCGCTCTTTTGAGGTGAACGTCACCTTCGAGATGGCAGCAATACTTGCTAAAGCCTCACCGCGGAACCCGAGCGTAGTGATCCCGTCAAGATCCTCGAAACGGGAGATCTTGCTTGTCGCATGCTGGCGGAATGCAAGCAAGGCGTCATCAAAATCCATTCCGTATCCGTCGTCCGTGACACTGATCCGGGTTATCCCGGATTTATCAGCCGAGATACCGATCCGGATAGTGCGGGAATCCGCGTCCACTGAATTTTCCACCAGCTCTTTTACGACCGAAGCCGCACGCTCGACCACTTCGCCTGCTGCAATATGACTGATCGTCTCCTCATCCAAAAGACGAACGCGGTTCATTTTCTCTCCAGCATCGCTTTGAGTTCATTGATGAACATAAGGGCCTGCATCGGGGTCATCATATCAGGGTCAGCTTCGCGGACCCGATCCTCGACCAGAGAAGGGATAGGTTCCTCAGAATCCATAAGAAGCATCTGCGTATAATATTTTTTTCCGCTGGAAGAAGCATCCTGAGATAGTGCTTCACGAAGAAGTTCCGATGCCCGGACCAAGACCTTTTTTGGAACACCTGCGATCTTCGCCACATGGATACCGTAACTTCGGTCGGTCGCTCCCGGGATCAGTTTTCGAAGGAACGTGATATCATGCTGATCCTCTTTGACGGCGAAGTGATAATTTCGTACCCGTCGAAGCTCGGACTCCATGCCGATCAGCTGATGGAAATGGGTCGCAAAAAGCGTGCGGGGTCCGGACGCTCCTTTTCCGTGCAGATATTCAAGGACCGATCGGGCGATCGCATAACCGTCCACCGTACTTGTACCTCTGCCGATCTCGTCTAAGAGAATGAGACTTTTGTCGGTCGAGTTGTTGAGGATGTTTGCAAGTTCCAGCATCTCGACCATGAACGTGCTTTGTCCTCCCGCAAGATCGTCGGATGCCCCGACGCGGGTGAACACCCGGTCAACGATCCCGATCCTCGCAAAACGTGCAGGAACAAAACATCCAGTCTGGGCCATGATGCAAATCAAGGCAACGCTTCGCATATAGGTGGATTTACCTGCCATGTTTGCGCCGGTGAGGATCAGGATCTGCTCACCTATAGAGCTCATCTCGGTGTCGTTTGGAACATAGCCGCCGGGAACGGTGTTTTCCACGATCGGATGACGCCCGTCACGAATGAGGAGTTCGGTCCCGACACAAAGTTCAGGGCGAACGTAGCTGCTGGTCAGGGAAAGATCGGCAAAAGCAGCGATCATATCGATCGTGCCAATCGATCTTGCTGCCTGCTGGAGGGTCGGAACGAAAACACCGAGATCAACAAGAAGAGCTTCAAAAAGTGAGATCTCGAGAGCAAGTAGGCGATCGTCCGCCTGGGCCATCTGAGCCTCCCGTTCTCGAAGGGAGGGGATCGTGAACCGCTCGCCGTTTGCCGTGGTCTGTTTCCTTTCGTATGTGGCTGGAACGAGATGGAGATTTGCTTTGGTGATTTCGATGTAATATCCAAACACGTTATTGTAGGCTATTTTAAGTGAACGGATCCCGGTACGTTCCCGTTCGGTCTGCTGGAGTTCGGCGATCCAATCGCGGCCGCTCGTCACCACGTTTCTGATCTCGTCGAGGTCGTGACTATATCCTTCCCGAATCACATTCCCGTTTTTGTACACGAGAGGGGGTTCATCCACAATTGCCGAGAGGATCAGTTCAGCGGTGCCGGTAAAGGAAGGGATCTGATCAAGTTCGTCTTTGAGGAGGCCTTTGGCATCGGAGAGCTCAGCAGTTAGCTCAGGTATGACCATGAGACTCGAGGCAAGTGCGAGGAGATCTCGGGGCGAAGCGTTTCCATATGCGACCCTGCCGCCGATCCGTTCGATGTCGGTGAATCGGGAAAGGAGAGACCGAACAGTGGAAAGAAGGACTGGGCGGCGGGTAAAATACTCGACTGCATCAAGACGGTAGTTAATGTTTTCCGGCGAAGTCAGCGGCCGGGTCACGGTGCTTCGAAGAACACGACTTCCCATAGGGGTCTTGGTCCGGTTGAGGAAACCAAAGAGTGTGGTGTCATTTCGATCACCACGAAGGGGGTTAAGGATCTCCAGATTTCGAAGCGTGATCGCATCCAAAATCATCGCATCGTCGGAGTATTTTCTGGAAAAACCGTGGATGTGGGGGAGACCTGTTTTCTGGGTCTCCTTGGCATAACGGAGAGCGGCGGCCGCAGCATTGGTGCACTCCACCGAGCTGATGTCAAATCCATCAAGAGAGGAGACCCCGAATGTTTCCGTAAGTTCCAAAACGCCGTCGGTGAACATGCCGGAACGAGCAGGTGTCAGGACTTTGCAGGTTGAGGCGAGGAAGGTGATGAGATCAGCAGAGATCCCTTGCGGGACAAGGATCTCAAGAGGGTTGTACTGTTCGATTTCGGTGGCAAGAGCGGATAATCCAGGTTCAAAGGGTATCTCGCGAACGAAAAACTCTCCCGTAGTTATGTCGAGAAAAGCAAGACCGATCAGCGTTTTTTTCGCATCGGGACAGAGTGCCATGAGATAATGAGCGGTGGAGCCCGGAATAACATCGGCATCTATCGCAGTTCCGGGGGTGACAACACGGACAACATCCCGTTTTACGACGCCTTTTGCGAGTTTTGGATCCTCGACCTGTTCGCAGATGGCAACTTTGTAGCCTTTCCTGATCAACCGTGGGAGATAGAGATCGAGTGCGTGATAGGGTATCCCAGCAAGAGGAATGGGGACACCTTCCGGATCCTTGGAGCGGGAGGTCTGGACGATATCGAGTTCACGAGCGCATATCTGGGCGTCTTCGTAGAATGTCTCATAAAAATCACCCATGCGCATGAAAAGAACACAGTCAGGGTATTTTTCCTTGAATGTTTTGACCTGTTCCATCGCGGGGGTGAGTTTTTTTGGAGAGATCATGTTCTTGATATATTGTTCTTGAAAGGGTATGAGGGTTTGTAAAGCGGGCTGACCCGAAGGGGCGGCCTCAGCTGAGCAAGTCTCAGAATGAGACTTGCGATTGACGCGGGAGACCCAAAGGGTCGACCAAGTCTGCGGGGACCCGTTGCCCACTCAGTAAACGACCTTGGATACAAAGAAAAAGGCATTCTGTGATTTGGTCAACAAGTTTGCATCAGAGGACAAACCACTTTTGATTTTTGTTGATGAATTAGATGGATGCCGACCTACTTTTGCCATAGAAATGCTTGAGGCTGTGAAACATTTTTTTGATTTGGAAAATGTAATTTTTGTATTTTCAATGGATATTGGACAGTTGAGTTGTTCGATAAGAACTATCTATGGTGAGATAGATTGTGTCGGGTATCTCCAGAGATTCTTTGATTATCAAATACGCCTTCCTTCGCCAAATTTAAGGGAATATTTACGTGAACGCCTTATTCATAATGATCGCGAGCTTCTGGAAGAGGTAGAGCATTTATCCATTCTTGTAGAAAGGTTGACATTATCACTACGTGATATAAATGTAATTTGTGAAGCATATCTAAGATTTATAAATCAAAAATACGAGATTTCAAACAGTATTCTTGGTATGAGGAGATTTGGAAAAATTTATCTTAGTTTAATTGCCTTGAAATATTCTGACCCAGTTCGGTATATTGACATTATTCAAAATGGGATAGAGATTACAGATCAAAATGACAGATTGATCATTGATTTGTTTGGGATGCAGGAGTCAACAATCAAAGAGTGGAAAAGTTTTTATACGAAAGAAATTGCACAAAGTTCAGTGAAGAACATAATTTCTTCAAGCTCATTATCAGATAGTTTTCAAGCAGCAAAAAATTACCTTTTATTTGACCCAGAAATTAACTGATATTTTGGCGATTTTTCCGATATAACATTTGCCCAAGCTGTTTTCAATAATGTAGAGTATGGGAGTATGATCTATCCAATGCTTAAAATGATGGCCAATATTAGTAAAAATGTGAGATAAACGAGATTCTGTAAACCCCACCCAATACTTGCTAAAAATCCCCCCCCCCAAAAAAATAGAAATTATTGCAGATTAAAGTCCGGTAACTATACATTAATTATCATACAAATGCCAAATAGAGCTTGACGACACGTAGAATGTCAGTACATGACGCCGAAACGTTCCTCAAAAAAAGAAGGCGGATACAATGGATTTACTTGAAGCAATCAAAGCACGTCATTCTGTACGCAGCTTTTCAGATAAAAGAATTGAAGGTGAAATACAATCTTCCCTTCAACAGACAGTAGAAGAATGTAATCGGGAAAGCGGACTCAATATCCAATTGTGTCTCGATGAGCCCAATGCATTCGGCGGCATGCGGGCACACTATGGTAAATTTGAAAACTGTAAAAACTACATTGCCCTTGTAGGGAAGGCAGGAACCGATGAGAAGTGCGGATATTACGGTGAGAAACTGGTACTGAAAGCACAGCAACTCGGGCTCAACTCCTGCTGGGTCGCGATGACATATAATAAATCGAAGGCGCCCTGCATCTTGAACAAAGGCGAAAAGATCCAACTGGTCATTGCGCTGGGATATGGCAATACATCGGGTAAACCGCATAAATCAAAGGATATGATGCAGCTTTGCAAAGTTGACGGAGAGATGACAGACTGGTTTAAAAAGGGTATGGAGGCAGCATTGCTTGCTCCAACAGCGATGAATCAGCAGAAGTTTATCCTGATACAAAGCGGAAATACTATTTCAGCAAAACCGCTTGCCGCATTTTATTCTAAAGTGGATATCGGTATCGTGAAATGTCATTTTGAGATCGGAGCAGGTAAAGATAATTTCGATTGGAAAGAAGTATAGAGAAAATTATAGTTAAAAAAAATAAATGGTCAAGATATTCTAAATTATTTTTTTGTGTATTACA
>DALTVX010000040.1 GCA_029987395.1 Methanocorpusculum sp.
TCCGGCTTGTAGACCCAGCCAGTGGGTAAGCGTCTCGTACCGACATAATATCTAACGAGTCTGCGGACCTTTGCTTCGGTCAGCTGGAGCTGACGTTTGTTGTGAAGGTCTTTCTTATTTTCGCCAAGGTGTTTTCTCATTCCGAGAGCCTTGTGCATAAGATTACGCAGATCTTCTGGTATTTCGGTGTCAAGCTTATTCTCGCGAATAATGGCATTGACTCTCTTGCCAGTTACGAGTTTTACGTTCGGGACGCCGTGTTTGTCACGGAGTGTGAGGCCGATCAGCGCACAGGAAAGACCTGCTTTGCGCATCTCGATGATTTTACCCTCGATCTCTTTGACATCGGAGTTGGACCATGCAGGGATTTCTTTTCTGTATGGTCTGACAGAGGATGCGATTCCTCTTCTTCTAGCATGCATTCGTGCCATAATATATCACCTCGCGAAAGGACTGTCCGCCATCCGTACGGGGCGGAGAACCAATCTGCCGGCGTATTCGCGGATACTATGATGTAGCAGATATGATTGTAAGTCACGAAAAGAGCAGCATGTATATTATTACAGCTGACTCGTCGTAATCCCATAGCCATAAAGGCAGTGTCTTAGTAGACAGACACGTCGGACTTACTCCAGTCAGCACCTAAGTGCTTCTCATATATTAGAGGGGATTTATAATAAGGGTTTGGGACATAGTACAGAGGATGAGCATGCGTGAGTATGATGTGATAGTTATTGGGACAGGGCCCGCTGGGTTGTTTTGTGCTGCCAATCTCGCTCCTCTGAAGGTTTTGATCCTGGAAAAGATGAAACTACCGGGACGAAAACTTCTGTTGACCGGCTCGGGTCAGTGCAATCTCACGCATGCAGGTGACATAAAATCCTTCACGGCAAACTATGGTGATCATGGGAATTTTGTGAAGCCTGCCCTGATGGCATGTTCAAATGAGATGGTGATGGATTTTTTTGAAGGACGCGGTGTGCAAGTTGTGACAAACGATAGCGGGAAGGTTTTTCCTGCTTCTCTTCTCGCGGATGATGTTCTGGATGCGTTACTAAATTCCTGCGATGAGATGGGAGTGGAGATCTTTTATTCCGAGGCGGCAAAGTCGATCACTCAACATGAAAATGGATACACCGTCTCGACCTTGCTTGGAAAATACCAAGCGAAATGCGTGGTGATCGCGTCGGGAGGGATGTCATACCCCGGGACAGGCTCAACTGGGGATGGGTATGATCTTGCACAGTCTCTTGGACATACGATCGTCCCTCCTGAGCCGTCTTTGACGCCGGTCTATGTCGCTGACCATTGGCTTTCTGATCTCTCCGGGATCTCTCTTCCGGTGAAGGTTAGTATCTGGCATGAGGGAAAGAAATCCATAACAAGGGACGGCGATCTGCTGATCACACGATTTGGATATTCCGGTCCGGTGATCCTGGATGCGTCCCGGTGGATGCGGGCGGGCGATCTGCTGAAAATCGCATTCACTCCCATCTCGCCCGAGGATCTGGACGCTCTTTTGAAAGAACGGACCGCGGGCTCGGGAGCAAAACAGATACAGAATCTTCTGTCAGGTCTTTCCTGCCCAGACCGCCTTCTTCGCGCCCTTGTGGATGAGTCTGGCATTCCTGAGGGGACGACCGGAGGCCAGCTCACGGCAAAGATGCGGGCCGCACTTGTGCAAAATCTGACGGCTTTTCCTGTCATGATCGAGAGGGTAGGAGACTTTTTGGTCGCGATGTGTACGGTGGGCGGCGTCTCGTTATCAGAAATAAATAAAAAGACCTGCGAATCAAAGATCGCTTCCGGGGTTTATTTTGCGGGAGAAGTGATGGATATGGACGGAGATACCGGTGGATATAACCTTCAGGCGGCGTTTTCAACAGGTTTTATTGTGGCAAAGTCGATTCTTAAGACGTTATGCGCGTGAATGGGGTTTGCCTATTATTTTTTGGTTTGGGCCGGTTTGCTCTATTCAAATGTGGGCCTCATTTCATAATGTTTAAATGAGTCCGGGTTATATGTTATTATCGCAATATTTTGTTGCCTCAGTGGCTTAGTGGTATAGCGCTTCATTGGTAAGGAAGAGGTCGCGAGTTCAACTCTCGCCTGAGGCTTCCGTATTCGCCCCCGTTTTCAAAAGCACGTCCAAATTGAGCGAATTTGCATCTTTCATGTTTGGATGTAGCAATCTGACGCGATATAGAGCCGCGTTTAGGAA
>DALTVX010000041.1 GCA_029987395.1 Methanocorpusculum sp.
TTCGGGGACCCAGCGGTAGTGTTTCATCATCCGTTCAAGGACGTGAAGGATACGTATTTCGTATTTATGGAGGGATTTGATGATGTCTGCATCGATAGGCATTAGTGGTGTACAATTGGCGGTGCTGGGACAAATAGATGATTATCATAGAGAGGGGTTTTGGATGAAGGTGGGGGACCTCAGCGGAAGTAACTCGATAGACTTGCGAGCGAGGGGGGTTCACATCGTCATCGCAAGGCAAAGCCTTGAGACCAAGTTTTCGAAGGAAACTTGCGAAAAACGCAAATCAAAGATTTGCTTAGCTAAGGCCGCTCCTGCGGAGCAGCCCGCAAATCAACGAAATGCACGTAATGGGGGACAGGGAAGGATGTATGGAGAGGAGGTAAAATCAAAAGTTTGGATGGGTATGGTTGGGTGCGGACCATGAGAAATCCCACCCTATACCCTCTTTTTTTCTATGAATTTCGTTGATTTGCGGGCTGCTCCGCCTCGACCGAGGTCGGACGCTTCGCTCGCAAGTTCATTTCACTATGTTCATGACTTGATCAGCTAAGGCCGTCCGCTTGTTCGCAAAGCTTTGCTTTGCTCTCCGACTCGGGTCTACGACCCTCGCTTTGCGGCCAGCCCGCTCCAACCCCACACCATTTATAATCCCCACACCCAATGGAATCACATATGGATACCTTCTCCGCTGCCCTCGACGAATACTCCACCCTTGCCAAAACCGACCCCCTTCGAACCTGGCTCATCTTCGAAAACACCGACCTGGCAAACACCGCAATAAAAGCCCTTCAAAAAGAAGGCTCCGTCCTTTCCGACCACATCACCACCGTCAAAGGCATTGCAAAAACCATCCTCCACACCCTCTCCCCCGCCACACGAAACATCGGCCCCGAGGAACAACACCTCCTCTTCACCCACATAGCAGCCCAGGTCTGGCCAAATAGATCCATCCCCGACACCCTCACCGAAAACCTCGTAAACCTCTTCATCACCCAAAAAACCCACAAACTCATCCTCCCCAACGGATCCAAAAAATACGACGAGCTTCGCGAAATATTTCGCCTCTATGAAGAGTTCTGCACAACCGAAAACTGCTGCGACTCCATCCTCGGGATCGAATGGGGCGCCGGGATCGCTGGTCAGATCCAGATGGGCACCATCATCTGCTACGCATTATACAAACCCACCCCTCTTGCTGCAAGCCTCCTTACCTCACTATCCGGCACCATAAAAACCTGGCCGCCCGCATCCGGCGACCTTCCCGCACTCCCGGACACATGCAAAGAGGTCTCACTTTTTTCCGACACCATCACCGAACTTCGCTTTACCCTCGACAGTATCGCGGCCCTCATCGAATCCGGCGTCCCCCCAAACCAGATCGCCCTTCTTACACCTTCCCTCAATGCCACCCTCCCACTCCTCGACGAACTCGTCCCCGACTTCAGCGTCCTAAAAGACGGGATAAGGCGGCCGCTTTTGTTCACCGCCGGAGAAGACATCCAGATCGAAAACCTCCCACCTGTACGGGCGGCCCTCGCATGGCTCTCCGCATTTGCCTTCGACTGCAAAATCGAGGACCTCAAGATCATCATCGAAAGCCCCTACTTCTCCCTCGAGAAAAACTGGCTCACCGCCGGCAGACTGGAAAAAGCCGGCATCATCACCAAAACCGAGAAAGGCAAAGCCGCCTGGGGAAAGCTCGCCGAAAAACTTGCACCCATCCGACACCACGACAACGAAAAGTCACAGGACACCGCACTCCAAACCAGCCTCGACCTGCTCATCGCACGACTCCACATCAACCAGAAGAAATTCGCCCTCCTTCGGGACCACTGCTCCGCACTCAAAGCCGACCTAAGTGACCTTGGATGGATCAATAGATCCATGAAACCGCAGGACGAAGCAGCCCGGCACGCCTTCCTTAGACTCCTCGAAAAACTCAGCCTCACCTCATGTGCAAACGAGCGATACTCGATCCGGGAATTTTACGCCATGCTCTGCCGGTTCTCTGAAAAGACCACCAAGATAAGCTATCCTGAATCAAAAAACGCCTTCATCGCCGGAGACCTTCGGTCAGTTGCCGGGACCAAGAGCCCGTACGTCTTCATCACCGGACTCTCCGCCGACCGGCTCCCAATGATTGAGGGCACCATCCCTCTCTTGAATGCCGGAGAAACCAAACGCATCCAGCCCGACCGGATCTTGGACCTGCTCGACTCCAGCAGATACTACTTCCATGCCGCGATCCTGGCAGCAAAAGACCAGCTCGTTCTTTCCTGTGCCGCATCAGACGGCGACAAAAATCTCACCCCCTCGCCGTATCTCACCCGGCTTGCCGAACCGGCACTAAAAAGCCAGACCTTCCTCTCCCACTCGCTAAACCAAAATCAGTTCCTCGCCGGTGAACATCTTGCCGCCGGAAAAGAGGAGGCATGCTCAGATCTGTTTGGGACCAGCCAACTCGCCGACACCGCCGAGAGGATCGGGATAGAGACCATCGATCGGATCGGGCCTGTCGGGATCTACGATGCAGACTTTTCAGAAAGCGAACTTGCGGCACAATTTGCCGAGACCTACACGAAAAAATCAGAGTTCGCTCCCACAGTTCTCGAAAAATACAAGGAATGCCCCTTCAAATGGTACCTGAGTAAGCACCTGTATCTGGAGGATCCCGCCGACTTCAGCGCCGAATCGATCATTGTCGGTACCGTCATGCACAAAGTCATGGAGAGGTTTTTCAAGGAATACACAAAGCCGCTGACCGAGGAGAACGAGAATGAGGCAACCCTGTTCCTCGAAAAACTCGTCACCGAGGAGTTTGCCAACAGAGGAATCAAGACCCCGTCATGGAGATCAAAGCTCAACGGATACCTTGGGGAAGGCGGACTTGTTAACAGCTGCCAGAAGATCATCGAGCTCGAGATGCAGTACTATAAAGAGGGATATCGGACGACGCCTCTCTGGATCGAGAAAAAGGTGACCGCAGAGATCCCGGGCGATGAACCCTTCACCGTCTCAGGGTGGGTCGATCGGGTGATGATCAATGATCAAACGGGAGAGTTCGTGGTCATCGACTACAAGACTGGGGTGGCAAAGAAATACACGGATCTCGCGGCAGGAAAAGCTCTGCAGATCCCCCTCTATACGGAGGGAGTGGCACAAACACATAAAGGCACGGCAAATCCGGGGATCTATCTCAAAATAGCATCTAACGAAGTCGGAATCGAAAACCCATATTTTGTCCGCAGTAACCAAACCTCAAGCGTTGACGATATTCGGGACAAAACGTTTGAGATCTGCAAAGAGATCCGGAATGATATGCGGTCCGGCAAATGCTCTGTCTCCTCCGAAGTTAAATGCCCGGATGAATACTGTTCGTATCGGAGGATATGCCGGTTCGTTCCCTTCAGAATAGAGGAGGAGAAAACGGAAATGGAAGAAAGAGAAGAGCAGGAGGAGGAGGAAACATGAACGAAAAACTGACCGCGGCACAGGAGAAGGCTCTCTTCATGGGGGAAAGCATCTGCGTGACCGCCGGGGCAGGAACAGGAAAGACCTTCCTTTTGACGATGAGGTATCTTGCCTCCCTCAAATATTCATGCGATGATAAAAAGATCAGCGCCGCAGATATCCTCGCCCTCACCTACACCGACAAAGCGGCCGCCGAGATGCGGATCAAGATCGGGAAAGCCCTCCAGCAGGAGGCAATGGAAGATCCCGCCCTTGTAGAGGTCTGGGAAAGCTTCTCCCGATGCAACATAAGCACCTTCCACGGATTTTGTCTCTCGCTCCTAAAAGAGTTCGCCTATGAGGCGGGTCTGTATGCGGGTTTTACCGTGATGGACGAACTCGATACCCACGAACTCGTGACAGGCACGATCAAAGAGATGATGGAAAAGCCGCCCGCGGAATTTTTCGAGGATGCCGTCACGCTCTACAACCATCTCAAAAATAAAACAACAGGCGAATATATCCGCTTCCTGCTTAATAAATGGGAGAAATATCAGAGCTGGTTCGATGAACTGGAACGAGATCCAACAAGGATCATAGCCGTCTGGCAACAGGCTTGGGAAGAGCTCATCCAAAAGATGCACGCAGACCTTTCAAGCAATGAACAGCTTCGAGGACTGATGAACGAGCTGCGTGGTTATACAAAGAGCTCTACTGTGAAGTATTTCCAA
>DALTVX010000042.1 GCA_029987395.1 Methanocorpusculum sp.
TATTTATCTAATTCCATTGTTAACTTCCTTATTATTCAATCCCATCCTGCACGGATAAATTCATCTTTTGATCCTAGCGGCATGGTTGCATCTATTCCAGCTTTAACATTCATCCCGTCACCCATTCTACATGGATCAAGAGATGATCCTCGGACGCCCGAGATGACCATGACATCTTGATCCGCACGTACACGAGTGGCGATTGCGAACTCAACATCGGACGGATCATAAATGTTGATGTCTTCATCCACGATCACGACATGTTTGAGCGAGGTGTGGGCCGAGAATGCTGCCATTATGGCATTTTTCCCATCCCCTTCGGTCATTTTTTTGATCTGGACGACCGCATGGAAATATCCTGCTCCCCCTGGGGTCAGATAGACATCTTTTACATTGGTGACACCAGCTACTGACTGATAGATCCTGGGTTCGTAGGGTGCGCCCATGAGCATTTTGTGTTCTGCTCCTGCCGGGACAAGCCCATGATAGATGAAATCTTTTTTCGTGAACATTCCCTGAAGCTCGATCACGGGCTGCATTCGGATAGGGTCGTATGTTCCGCTGATATCAACGAACGGCCCTTCTTCATGGAGTTTTTCAGTGAGATATCCGTAGAGAACGATCTCTGCATCCGGGACCTGGATGCCGTTCGGGCAGGTGAAAAGATCCAGTTCTTTTCCAAGGATCTCGGCAGCGTACTGCATCTCCTTTCCTTCAGGAACACGGGTGGACGCGGCAAATGTTACCGCAGGATGAGTTCCGATCGTGATCGCGATTGGGAGTTTTTTCCCTTCGGAGAATGCCTGCTTCATCAGTTTGTAGGTGTGTCTCCCTTCAACGATGCGGCCTACCAGATGGTTTTTGTCAAGGACCTGCATCCTGTGGATCGAGGCATTGGTGACCCCGTTCCAAGCCGAAAATACGATCCCTGAGGTCAGATATTTTCCCGCATCTTTTGGGAAATGTTTCATCACAGGTATTTTTGTAAGATCAGCCGGACCGAACTCAAGTTTTCCTGCATCCCGCGTTTTTCCTGCATAGGTGCAGGCAGCGAGTGTTTTGACGAGTTGATCTTTTGGGATACCAAGAGCGATCGAGAGCGAGTTCCGATCGAAGATCGTGTTCATTACACAAGGATGGCCTTCCATGTCGGCAAACTCGAGCATCTTGTTTGTATGAAATGCACGCTCTGCGGCTTTGATCCCCGATACCGGTTCTTTGATCTCCTCGACGAGACCTGCGTTTTTCATCTGCTGAATAAACTCTCTCATTATTTCCACCGGGTCCCAATGGTATGTTCGATTTGTAAATGATCCAAGATTCGTGCCGCGATCATGTCGGCAAGTTCATCCAAGGATTTTGGATGTGTATAGAGCGGGGGGGATGCCGGCAGGATCAAGGCACCGGCATCATGGGCCGCGAGCATGTTGGTGAGATGGATCCGCGAGTATGGGGTTTCACGCGGAACAAGAATAAGGGGTCTTTTTTCTTTGAGACAGACATCTGCGGCCCTCGCGATCAATGTTGTTGAGAATCCGTTTGCTATCTGGGCAAGGCTTTTCATACTGCAGGGAACGATGACCATTGCGTCGAATCGAAATGATCCGCTCGCAATTCCGGCTTCAAGGTCGAGGTTCTCTTCGTACTGTACCGGGTACCCTGAAAGGTCGACCTCTTCGAGTTTGGCGACGGTCCGAGCGGTCTCAGAGATTATGAGAAAAACCTCGGCATCCGATTGTTTGAGGGCCTCAAGTAGCCGCTTTGCATAAAGTATCCCGGAGGCCCCGGTCACCCCGACAACGATCCTCTTCATATCTATACTATAGTACTTGTGAGTTTATCTTGTTTTGTTGCCCGTCGAAGCGATAGAACCTCTCGTGCCGCATCCCCGACCTTGTCCAAAATATCTGA
>DALTVX010000043.1 GCA_029987395.1 Methanocorpusculum sp.
CAAAACGGGTCGAGCAGTGGAAAAACGCACGATTCTGCATCTCAACGCCGGAGGTCATCAAAAACGATCTGATCGCGGAACGGTATGATCTAAAGGACGTCGCTCTTTTGATCGTCGATGAATGTCACAGGACCGTTGGGAATTATGCGTATGTTTTCATCGGTGAGCGATACAATGCCACGGCACGTGATCCCCTCCTTCTTGGAATGACCGCATCTCCGGGTTCGGATGCCGAACATGTTGCCGAAATATGCCAGCATCTTTCGATCCAGATCGTGGAGAGCCGGATCGAATCCGACCCTGACGTTCGGCCGTATGTCCATGAGCGTGAGATAGAATATAAAACCGTGGATCTTCCCGAGGATCTTTGGCTTGCAGTATCGGTCCTGAACACCATGATCGATGACCGGCTCACAAGTCTTGAGGCTCTGAATTATCGGGTACCTAAACGTGAAGCACTGTCCATGAAGGCACTCAACGCCCTTATGGCGCAGGTCCAGACCAGAATGCAGGAGAAGGATTCATCGGCATACTCGGCGATCTCTATCCATGCCGAGCTGATGAAACTTAGGCATGGGGTCACCATGGCCGAGTCTCAGGGAACAACAGCGCTAAAGGCGTATCTTCTCCGGCTCGAGGCCGAAGGAGCAGGAGGAGCGGGTAGCAAAGCTTCGAAACGGATCTATGAGGATGCACGATTCAAACGGCTTCTCTCACTATGCGAAAACTGGAAGAAGGAGCTTCATCCAAAGGCGAACGAGGTGATCAGGATCATTCAGGAGCAGATGATATCTGCACCGGATTCGCGGATCATTATATTTGCAACCTACCGGGACGGAGTTTCCATGCTCGTGGATCACTTGGCCGAGGCAGGGATAACGGCAAAACGATTCGTCGGCCAGGCTTCGCGTGATGCCGAGAAGGGGCTATCCCAAAAGGAACAGATCGAGGCGATCAGACAGTTCCGTGAAGGAGAATATTCTGTTCTGGTGGCCACCTCGGTTGGTGAAGAAGGACTTGATATTCCTTCGACCGATCTGGTGATCTTCTATGAGGCAGTTCCTTCAGAGATACGTAGTATCCAGAGAAAGGGCAGGACCGGAAGGAACGCGACCGGAAAGATCATCGTACTCGTCACAAAGGGAACCACCGACGAGACATACCGCTGGGTGAGCAGTTCCCGCGAAAAGCAGATGCAGAAAGGAGTGAAGGCAATGCGTACAGGAAGCGTCCCTACTTCATCTACACCTATGCTGCCCTTATACGAAGAAAAAAGATCTGCCCCTCCAGAGGGTCAGCTCACCCTCGCCGAATCAGTTATCCGATCTGTTTCGGAGGAAAACGATGAACGACCCGCCGTGACGATCGACAACCGGGAAACACAATCACGGGTCGCTGAGCATCTGAGCAATCTTGGCGTGAAGATAACACTTGCACAACTCCCGATCGGCGATTATGCGATCGGAGACCGTGTCTTGATCGAAAGAAAGACGACCCAGGATTTCGTTGATACGCTTATCGATCGGGATCTGTTTGGCCAGATGAAGGCACTCGCGGATAATTCGATCCGCCCAGTTCTAATCGTCGAAGGCGGATCCCTGGCGGATCTCTATGATCTGAGAAATCTTCACCCGAATGCGATCCGAAATACGCTTGCTTCGATCGCGGTGGATTTTGATGTTTCGATCCTGTTCACGAAGGACGCAAACGAAACAGCAGAGATGATCCTTGCATTTGCCCGAAGGGAAACCAGTTCGCCCAAAACACCAAAAGGGCTGCATAAATCAAAGACAGGGCGGTCAGGAAAAGCCGCAGTCGAATATATTCTAACGGCGTTTCCGGACCTCGGTCCAAAAGCAGCGCGTGATCTTCTGCACGCCTTTGGCTCGCTTCGCGGCGTCCTTTCAGCATCAAAAGAGGAACTGACAGCAGTGAAAGGTATAGGAGAAAAGACGGCAGAGAGTATTTTAACAACACCAGATATCATCTGGCATGAGTGATAAGGAGCACAGAAATGAGCAAAAAAACATTGTTACAGATGTCAACAAAACGCGTGGAGGATATCCTCGGTGCGAGACTCGATGAAATTGTGATCACCCGTGCAGCCTTCGGCCTGTTTTTCTCCGGAGTTAAACTCAGCACCGGACAAGGCGGACTCTGCTTCACACCTCTCAAATCGATCCCCGAAGCGGTCTGCTGCCCATCTTCAGCAAAGGCCATGCCACTTTCAGGTAAACTCGCGGGACGGAAAGCATCCGAATATCTCTCCTATATCGAGAGCGATAATATGCTGAAAAAGACGCTCGGGATCGCGGCTCTGAACGCTCTTTCTACGCTTATCATGGAAGAGGGAGGCATGGATCAGTATGAACTGCTCCGAAACACGGATGCATTCGACATACTCGATCTTGTTCCCGGACAAAAAACCGTCGTGGTAGGCGCACTTGTCCCTGTTTTCAAAAAACTTATCAAAGGAGAGAATGAGTTCACGATCCTGGAGATGGACCCCCGCACGCTGAAAGGAAAGGAACTGGATCATTATCTGCCAGCTGAGCGGGCAGAAGAGGTCGTCCCTTATGCAGATCTGCTCGTGATCACCGGCACGACTCTCATCAACAACACACTGGATGGGCTGCTTGCCATGGCAAAAAAAGGAGCACGGATCCTCGTGACGGGACCAACGGTCAGTATGCTCCCTGACGTACTCTTCGAGCACGGAGTTACGATGGTCGGTGGGATCATAGTAACGGATCCGGATGCGGCTCTCGATATCATCTGTGAAGCAGGATCAGGGTATCATATGTTCGGCACCTCGGCTGAACGTACAGTGATCAGAAAAAAGTAAAAATTATTCTCTCACGACACCACGCAGGTAATGCCCCGCCGTGATGCCGCCTGAGGCAATATCTTTGACCTGCTCTTTGAGTTCTTTGGGGTCACCAGTACCATCGGCAACCGAAGTGTAGATCGCCACCATTCGGCGGATATACTCGGGACTTCGTCCACGTGCATCGATCGAGATCACAGAGACACCATACGATGCAAGTTTTCCAATGAACTCGATCAGACAGGTCTCGGACGCGTTCAGAATATGTCCTCTGCATTGAGAATCGGTCCAGATCCTAAAGATCCGGTTCGTCTTGTCCTTCAGAGCCCATGACTGACCACAACTTCTGCAGCCTTGCGCCGTTGCCGGGATACAATTTTCGGTGATCATCACCTCTAAACTGCCCTGCACGATCACCTCGGTTCGCGGAGGGTGAGCGTAGGCAGAGAGTTTTTCCATGAGGGTCTTTATCTGCGTACCGGATAATTCCGGAGACAGACATATCTGACGACAGGACTTTCCATAGGCCATGGCAGAACGGGCATTCGTGATGTTCAGACCTGAACCTCCATACTTTGGAATGCCTTTGATGATCTCCGTCCCTCCAATGCCGTCGATCATTACACCGGCCGCAGATGAGGGTATCTTCGAAAACGTCTGGGCAACTTCATGCTCCAAGACGATCCTTGGGAGTTTGTAGATGATCGGAAGATCATAGATCTCCTCGAGCCCTTCATACACCACCTGAGCAGCGCCCGCGGAGTGAGCGGTTTTTGCCCCGATGACCGAGTCGGTATATATTTGGATGACCGGTATCGTTCGTTCCGGAACTCCGGAGCCTTTCTCTTCATATGGACGGGTCAGACGAGCTGATGCGTTCACACGTGTCTGTAAGACCTCATCCAAAAATCTTCGGCGAAGGTCAGTGATGACACTCATCGGCAAAAACTTGGACCCATCATACTTCATCACCAGATCTCTAATGAAAAACGGGGTTCCCCCGGTCTTTCGCATCTGGGTCTCCACCGCTTCTTTTGGCACAGGTTTGTTCAAGGCCTCAAGCATCGGCATCTCGGTTTTGACTTCGATCTGCTCATGGGTGATGGTAAGTCTTCCCGATCGATCAAGAGAGACGGTGATATCAAGAGGGATACGTCCTCCGGCAGGTTTTGCCATGATCGAACTGGCTTTTCGCTCGGTCTTCATCCTGCGGGTGATCCATAACTCGCTGTTGAGAATAACATCCTCCGGGGCAGGGATCTTGTAGGCATCTCCTTCCGGGAAGAGGTAAGGCTCTTTGTTGAGAGCCATACCAGTCTCACGTCCGGCGATCTTGAACACAAGACCGTCTCCGGTATCCGGGATGGGTCCTTCGATCTTGACGATCACCTTGCCGCGTGATTCATCGACCCCGTTGACATATCCGGCGTAGACCCCGCGGTTGTCAGGTTTTTTGACATTGATGAAAGAATCCCATTTGTCGCCAAACAGATATCCTTTCGTAAAACCGCGGTTGAATGCGAACGCAAGGTCTTCCATCGTCTCATTTTCGGGGACGAACTCTTTTCCTGCGGCGATCGTATCAAGCCCACGACGGTAGGCATCGGTGACGATGGCGACATACTCGGGGGTCTTCATCCTGCCTTCGATCTTGATGGCAGAAACGCCCGAGTCGCAGATCTCCTGAAGATAGGGATACAGACACAGATCGCGGGGTGAGAGGAGATAATTTCCCTGTGTGGGAATGGTTTCGCCATCGGCAAGAAGGGTGTAGGGTTTTCTGCACGGCTGAGCGCAGGCACCCTGATTTCCGCTTCGTCCGCCGATCACGGAGGAGAAGAGGCACTGGCCTGAATACGCATAGCAGATTGCACCGTGAACGAAGATCTCCAGCTCGACGCCGAGTTCTTTTGCCACTTCGGCGATCTGTTTCACATCATCGATAGGAAGTTCGCGGGCAAGTACCACGCGTGAAACACCATGTTCAGCCGCGAATCGGATGCCGGCTGAATTATGTATCGTCATCTGCGTGCTTGCGTGAAGCGGAAGATCGGGTACGATCTCTCGGGCAAGGGACAGGACACCGATATCCTGAACCAAGATCGCGTCGATGCCGATCTCTGAAAGGAATCGGAGATACTCGGCGATCACCGGCATATCATCATCATAGGCGAGCGTGTTGACGGTCGCATACACCTTGACGCCGTATTGGTGAGCGAACAGGACTGCGTTTTTCAGTTCATCGTTGGTAAAATTTGCCGCATATTGACGTGCACCAAAGAGTTTCCCGCCGAGATATACCGCATCACAGCCGGCAAATACTGCAGCTTTTAACGCATCGGGAGAACCTGCAGGAGATAAGAGTTCTGGAATGACCATGATAAAAAAAAGATTACTGAGGTGCCACGCGGCGGACCATCAGTTTGAC
>DALTVX010000044.1 GCA_029987395.1 Methanocorpusculum sp.
ACTACGTCCGTCCGTAAGTAACTACGGGAAGAAAAGCTGCTCATCAATCACTTTATTTTTAGACGTCTAGCCTCTTATTATTATTATTATTATATTATGTACTGTACAGAAGAGAGAGAGAGAGAGAGAGAGAGAGAGAGAGAGGAAACAAACAAAAAACTAAAAAAACACCATTTGATATATAAACTTTTCCGACCGTAAGGACGTAGTCTGGAGGGGGTCATCGTTTTTTCTGGACGTCCACGTATATAATTTATATATGATGAACACACCGAACCAAAAATACGCCAGATCCTGCCGATTTAGAATTTTGTCAGCAAAAAATACCCCTCAAAAATCTATCAAAAATCATCATCGAGAGGTCAAAATGGAATCGAAATACCTATTTGCGAATGGAAAATCCCAAATTTCGCATCAAAAATCTTCAATTTTTCACACCCCTATTTTGTTATCAAATTGCTAGCAAATTTCACATTTTGCGAAACACTCAAATACCCTCAGGAAAAACAATATGTTAGCAGGTTGTCAGCAAGTTTGCTATCGAATCTGTCAGCACCCGTTCATCGGGAGGAAGTGAGAATATAACACAAAAATTTACCCTCTGCATAGACGACTCAGACAAACACCTCTTTGCCGCCTTTGCAAAAACGTATCGACACCGCCAAACATCCAAGATCATCCTTGGACTCATCCGCAGACACATGAAAGAGGCACATCAGATCCATGCCTGACTACAAAGTCTACATCCCCGAAGCAAAAGCCCCTCTTCTTTATCAATACAAAGAACAGTTCGGCAAAGATGCCTCAAACATGATCGTCAGCTTCATGGAAAACGCCCTCATCAACACAAACGCCACAATCAACCAAAGCAGTACAAATCAGGGCGTCCCCTCCATCGACCACATCTATCAAACCTACTTTGGCGACATAGAAAATGAACACGCCTTCCTCTACATCTTCGAGAACCGGGAAAGCGCCCGTCTCGCCCTCAAAAATCGGGCAGACATCCTCTACAAAAAACACCCAGACATCTACCTGGATGTCATCGCACAGTTCAAAGAACAGCATCCAAACCTAGCAAAAATACAAGGAACCTAAATGACAAAACAGAAACATGCCTGCCCGATCAACGTCGTCAAACAGAATCAGGGAACAGGCAAAAAAGTATTAGACCGAACAGATGAAAAACCCACCGGATCCCAGGCTCCCTCAGGAACCAAAACCGGAAACCCAAAAAACCGGATCTGGAGCCAAGCCGATTATGATGCATCTCCTGCTATCAATCTGATCATCAACTCCCTTGATATCTCCAAGACTATTCAAGGTGCGGAGATCGTCAACACGATGCACGAACACTTTGCCCACCTCATCCTCGAGGAGCTTAAGGAGAAGGGTCTCCCCTACTGGGTCCTCGACGGTCAAACCTTTACCCTCAAGCTCACCTTCATGAAAGAACGCCCGGAGGCACAATGACACAGGACCACAGACCCTGCCTTGGGACCAGAATGACCGACCGGATCATCCTCTCCAGGACCTTATCAGGAGTATGGAAAGTCGACAAAGAAAACGGCGAGGTCATCTCCACAAGGACCGGAGAACCTCTCAGGTTCAATAAAAGAAACGGCGGATACCGGGCCACATGCGTGTATTACCAGGGATATAAGGTGACCATCTCCAAGCACCGAGCCGTCTACATCGGCGGGACCTGCAAAACCATGGACGAGCTGCCGGTGGATCTGAACATGCATATCGACCACATCAACGGAAATGTCGAGGACTGCCGGTTGGAAAACCTTCGGCTGATCCCGTACTGGGACAATAACCACCCGAAGTCGGGAGTGAGTCACCGGATCTTTTCCGATGAACAGGTGGGGGAGATGCGGCTAAGGTATGCAGAGGGAGAGCCTCCTCGAAACCTTGCAGCCGAGTTCCGGGTGAACAAATCCACGATCCACCGGATCGTTTCCCGAAAAACATACGCGGAGGTGGGTCTGTGAGCAAATCTGCAAGCACGAGCGGGTCAGGGATCGAGTACCTCCGAAGGGTGACGTTTTCCTGCCCGGTGTGTCTTCATTCGTTTACGGTGAAGAGATGGGTGGATGATCCAA
>DALTVX010000045.1 GCA_029987395.1 Methanocorpusculum sp.
CACGCATTCTGAAAACACTGGTGATGTTTTTGATGTCGATCTCGAACATGACATATTTCAGGAACGGAAGTCCGCCCTTCATACCGCCACGTGCTGCTTTGATCAGCGTTGCATAATAGTACTTGTACAGCTCGTTCTCGACCTTCCCAAATGAGTGGGTCTCGAGAGCTTCGCTAAGTCCTTCGCTGAGGATCGCTGACATCTCCTTTATAGGTAGTTGTTCAACGACACGTTCAACTGACGACTCGGCGATAAGCCGATCCAGCATCGTCGCATCGAGTGCGCCGGCTGGAACAAGTACTGCACGGATCTTTCCATCGGAAAATCCGAGTTCTTTACCTCGCAGGATACTCAGAATATTCTGGATATCCCACTTGTGCAGGTAATCACGGGTAAATCCTTTCATTTGTCCGGGAGCCAGAGCGATCACACGCTGATACTCCTTTGCAAGGTTCCAGGACATGGCGTTTTCAATGAGATCCACACCGCTAAAGGATGCCGATAACTCATCGATCTCGCGTTTGTACTCCAATTCCTCAATGAGTCTTGTAAACTCAGGGAGGCCCATGTTCAGCATGCGAAGATATTCTTCCCGCGGGATGAGCTTCGATTTGCGGACCCGCATGCGGGTTGAGACATAGATATAGGAAGAAGTTCCGTTCATTACCTCGGTCATTGTCTACCTCATCCGAACAATATCCCCGACGCATCTTTCAGACTTGCTTCCCAGACCTCGCCCATAAAGGTTTGGTATGAGAGATCAAGTGTGAGCTGACCATCGGTACTCTGTACAACGACACCGCCTGCGATGTCGGTGATTCCTCCAAACGTAAATCCGCTCAGGGTCTTTAAACCGCTAATTGCTTCTTTCGCAGATTTTTCGTCGCGTGCATTTGTAAAAACAACACCGACTTTGATCTGTTTAGCAGCCTCTTTTAAGAGTTCTCGTACTGCTTTTGCATGTACTTCTGCTGGAAGTTTGGCGATTTCCCCGGAGGCACCGCTATAGACCTTGTCAAGAAGTTCCTTTTGTGCGTTTAAGAAATCACGTTTCACGACCAAGTTTGCGCTGGCGACTTCACGGATCATGATCCGTTCTGTCTGGATATCAGCGTCTTTCTCGGCAGCGAGACGGATCTCGTTTGCACGGAGGTTTGCTTCGTTGACGATCTGTTTTGCCTGTGTCTCAGCTGTGGCTTTTATGCCGGCAGCTTCTCGGTCACCCTTTGCTTTGATTTCGTCTACTACTACCTCAAGTCCCATATCAGACTGCTCCGCTTAGACGAAGATCAAGAGCAGTGCGGTAACGAGACCAAAGATAACGATGGTTTCCGGAAGAACGGTAAAGAGTAATGAAAGACCGAACATTCCGCGGTCTTCTGCGGTTGCGCCGACTGCGGCGGCTCCGATGCTCATTTCACCAATACCGGTGCCTATACCGGCAAGGCCTACTGCGAGACCTGCGCCGATTGCGGTGTATCCGGATGCTATTGCCTGTGCTGCTTCTACTGTCATAGATTCGATTGCCATTTTTTATTCCTCAGAAAATTTTCGTTTAAGTCCAAAGGGCTTATATATGATTCCTCCGCCCTGGTAAAATTTGGTAAACAATTCGACATAGTGTAAACGAATCGGGTGTATAGCACCACCAAGTAAACCAAGAGCGACGTTGAGTGTGTGACCAAATATGAGAATTAAGACACCCACGATAATCAGTAATACACCAACAACATTCAGGTCAGCCATAGCCGGGCCGATGAATAAATCAAAGGCCATGAAGTTGATGACCATCGCGATCGCCACGGATGAAAGACCGACTGCAGCTAGACGGCAGAAGGACAGTATGTGTGAAAGCGTGTTTGTTGGGAGTTCCATCAGGTCAAGTGGGTTCTCGATTGCGACGAACACACAACCAACGATGAGCAGAATTGCGCCGATTATTCCACCAATGGTCGTATATTGGACAAGGGTGGGAAAGGCAAAGGGAAAGTGGCAGTATTCGTTTAAGTCAACCACACTCAGGATAAGGATCAGAATTGCCCACAGGTTTAAGTTCCATCCAAACTGGGCAAGGATTGCTTTTGTTCGGTGGCTTCCGGGACGGTCCATTCTGTAGTGGTTGATCATTCCGAAGAAACGGCCAACAGTTATGTAGATTACTCCAAGAATAACTGATATTACCAGTAGTTCGATGACCTGGGGCATTGCATGTTCCATGCCGGCACCGATTGGAAGGTGGCGGGAGAAAATGATTGCGTGCCAGGGGAGGACCATTCCAAAGATCTCGCTATAGAGAATCCCAAAGATGCTCGTAGAAATAGCTGCTCCAAGAATGATCATAAAGGCTTTCATACCCATTTCGCCCATCTTCAGTAATGTCTTACGAAGAGCGAGGGCAATAGCCAGATAAATAAGACCGTATCCTAGATCGCCGACAATAAATCCAAAGAGCAGCGGGAACATGATCGCAAGGATAATGGTCGGGTCGATCTCTTTGTATTTAGGACGGGAATACAGGTCCATTAATAGTTCTGCGGGCTTTGCAAATGATGGATTGTTATATTCCACCGGGATCGCTGTATCCTCAACTTCTGAGGAGTCAACGGTTACATAAACGCGTTCACCAGTTGCCTGGCTCAGTGCTGCGGTGACCACTTCCACTTCGTTGGCTGGGATCCAGCCATCGATGACGAATGCTTCGTCAGTGGTTGCAAATCGAAGCGGCGCTTCGGCACGTTCCACATCGCATGACAATACTTCGTCACAAGCGGCGAGTAAGTCTGCGTATTTTGCTTTCAGCTCAACGATCTTTGCTGTACAGTCTTCGCGGATCCCTGTTTGTTTGGTCATTTCGACGGTGTATCTCTCGATAGCTGCCTGAACCGTACCCTTGTCATTTGGTAGGGTAACACTCTGGAATCCTGTATCAGCCAGTTGCCTTTCAGTGCTTACGGCATTTTTGCTTTCAACAAAGACGACTATGAAGTTTCCGTCTTTTCCCGTGTGATAATGTTTCTCATGCGGGGTGGATATTTCGAGATCTTTTTCGATATATCCTGCAAATACCGTTAAACACCCATAGCCGCGGTAGAGATCAAGCTCTAAGGGCACGAGGGCAAATGGTTTGAGTTCGTTAATGCGCAGTTCGCATTCCCGAATACGTGTCTCTGCATTCGATCGCTTTACCGTGAGACTGCTCACTTCTTCATTGATTTTCGGAAGTTCGCTCTCTATTGCTGCTCGAATCGTTTGTACAGGACGCATCTGGGCGTTGCTTTGCGTTTGGGGCGTGGTCTGGAATACGCTTTCAATGGAACGTATTTTCAGCAGGTTGTTTGAGAGCTCGCCGGCATTTCCAAATGGAACACCGATCTTCACTCCCTCATATCCTTCCTTCCCCTGATCTACAAAATCGGTGATGTGGAAAATCTGGTGACGATATAATTCGGTCACAACTGACGCCATCTGGTCTTTGCTCGCGGCAATTAACAGATGGGTCATCGGTCTAGGCTGAAACATGCAGTTTCTCCTTGAACCGCTCTACGAATAGCGAAGTTGCCTGTGGGAGCTTTTTGCTTCCAGCG
>DALTVX010000046.1 GCA_029987395.1 Methanocorpusculum sp.
GGCTGACATGAAACTGCGTCGGCGACACGCTTTCCAATCGTTCCGTACCCATTGACTGCAACCTTGATCATAGTTATAGTATGCTTCTCTCTTATAAATGATAAAAATGTATGCTTCTGGTCTGTGGAGAAAAAAAATAATCAGCAGTGCTGTTTCAAATATTTCAAAGATGACCTACGGATCCTTTCGAGAGGGGCCGAAAAAAAATCAGAATAATTAAAAAAAGAGGTTAGGTCCTTTCATTACCGATCTCTTTAACATATGCGTCACAGTTATCGAGAACCTCTTGTTCTGGTTCTTTCGTGAGCAGTGTAACGATCACGATCGTAAGTAAACTTGCGATAACACCCGGGACCATCTCATAGAGACCCGTGACCGACGTAAGGAATGTTCCCCATGTAAAGGACACGACCCCTCCGACAATAATTCCTGCGAGAGCTCCCTGCCAGTTCATCCGTCTCCAGAAGAGACCAACGAGAATGACCGATCCAAACGTACAGCCAAATCCAGCCCATGCATTTGAAACGATGCCGAATACCGTGGCATTTCCAAGGAATGCGATGAACAGTGCAAAGATTGCTACAACAAGAACGGTTCCTTTCGAGACCATAAGAAGACTCTTGTCTGATGCCTTCTTGTTGATGATGTTTTTGTAAATGTCCTGAGAGATAGCGGATGCTGCGACGAGAAGCTGCGATGAAGCAGTACTCATGATAGCGCCAAGCACACCACAATAGATGAGGCCTGCGATAAATGGCAGTGATCCAAACACATCTCCGGCCATAAAGATAAAGACCTTTTCTGCGTCAAATCCAACAAGCGCTGCCGGATCTGGGAACAATACCTGCCCCACTAGTCCTACAAATATTGCTCCTGTGAGCGTGATGATGACCCAGACCATAGCGATACGGCGTGCTTTGGGAATCTCTTCGGGCTTTGCGATCGCCATGAATCTTGGCAGGATATGCGGCTGACCAAAGTATCCGTAAGCCCAGGCAAGTCCTGAGACGATCGTGAAGACCGATACGAATTCAAAGACACCATTTGTGGGATCAAACTCCCAGAAGAGAGAGAATGTCCTTGGATCGAGGCTTGAAAGACCTGCTCCTCCATCGGATAATAGGAGAACAATGGCAATTACAGGCACTAAGATCAGGGCCGCCAGCATCAAAAATCCCATGATGGTATCTGTAAGACAGACGGCTTTGAATCCGCCGGTGAACGTGTAGGAGACGACTATCAGGGCACAAACGAGGACCCCGATAATATAGATCATTCCAAGATCGGGACTTCCTAAAAAGCTCAGATCCAGATTATAGATCGTTACAAGAGAGCTGAAAAGTTTTCCTCCTGCAACGAACTGGGCCGAGGTGTAGATGATGAAGAAGACCAGAATGAAAATAGATCCGATCGCCGAGATCAGCCCTCGTTTTTCTTTGAATCTGTTCGAGATGAACTCAGGAAGGGTGAGTGAGTTTCCTGCTCTTTGGGTGTACACCCGTAATCGTTTTGCTACGAACCTCCAGTTCAGATAGGTACCGATCGCTAAACCAATAGCGGTCCAGCCCGCAGATGACAATCCAAACGCATAGGCCATGCCTGGAAGACCCAGGAGCAACCATCCGCTCATATCTGATGCCTCTGCCGACATAGCAGATACCAGAGCCGGAAGTTTTCGTCCGCCAAGGATATAATCGCTTGCCGTCTTATTTTTCTTCATAAAATAGAAGCCGATATAGATCATTACACCGAAGTAAATGATAAAAGCGGCAAGAATTCCAATTAAATTCCAGTCTACCACAAAATACACTCCA
>DALTVX010000047.1 GCA_029987395.1 Methanocorpusculum sp.
ATATGCCCGGCCACGCTGTCTCGATATGAAACATGCAGCATTACACGCCCCCACAGATACGCCGTAACAACTGGAAAACTCCAGATCATTATCCAGAAATGCATCTATGACCCCTGCGGTATATGCTCCCCGCATACCCCCTCCTTCGAAAATCAGTCCTGCAGAATACATATGCACGCCGCTTATTTTTCCAGAAATGCGATCAGATCATCCATTTTTTCCATCGAATCATGATATCCGTCGTCATAGAGACGGGCGATTTTTTCCTTATTGAACTTGGTTCGGGAAACATGGACGGGATTTTTGGGGCGAATAATAAATGCTCTTCCTGCGGCTTTTTCTTTGGCGACAACTTTGAGAGCCTCGTTATATCTGATGTGGCGGGTGGCAACCTTCTCGACCATCTTTGGATATTTCGGATATGCCATTTTTAAAATAGGCACAGACTTGTCATAGTTCTTTTGATAACCCGCATCCTGCGTCAGAACAAGAACATTTTTTGTATTTCCATCCGCAATCGAACGATCGATAGGTATAGAATCGCTTATTCCGCCATCAAAATAATAGTTCTCGCCGAGCTGTACTTTTTTGGCAAGAATTGGGAGAGCACTTGACGCATGCATCATCTCTACCTCCTCCTCCATGATTTTCAGATGGAGATATTCAGCCTCACCCGTCTCACAGTTTGTCGCAACACAGTAAAACTTGCCAGAATATTTGTTGAATTCATCATAATCAAAGGGATCAAGTTGTTTTGGGATGATGCGAAAAACCATGTCCGGACCTAAAAGATCTCCTTTGGTCAGTAAATTCCAGTAACTGTAGTACCGTTTATCGTCCATATAGTCGGTCATGGTCCGATACGCCCTCCCACGCTGCTTGGAAAGATAACTGGCTCCATGACATGCCCCGGACGAGACACCGTAGCAGGAGGAAAATTCCAGTTTATTATCGATCAAAGCGTCGATGGCACCGGCCGTATATGCGGCCCGCATCCCTCCGCCTTCTAAAATCAGTCCTGCAGAATACATGTGGTTAGTATTTTGCTCTCTGATTAATAGTATATTTTCCCCAGAAATCAACTTTACAAGCAACGAATAATAGCCATGCAAACAAACAGATAGGTATGACAAGTTCTGGTGAACTGAAAATACAATGGGCTTTGCAGTATATGCCGGTCCTATCGGCGATAAAAAAACGCTTTGAAGAGGAGAAGCCTCTCAAAGGCCAAAGAATAGGAATGGCACTTCACGTTGAGGCGAAGACGGCATGTCTCGTCAGAACGCTTCAGGCAGGCGGAGCTGAGGTGTGTATCACCGGATGCAACCCGCTTTCGACGCAGGATGACGTGGCAGAGGCACTCCGCGAAGGAGGTATCGCCTGTTTTGCAAAGAGAGGGTGTAATACCGAGGAGTATTATGAAGCGATCGATAAAGTGCTGGATGCAAAACCGACCCTGACCATTGACGACGGAATGGATCTGATCAACAGAGTCCATCTCGACAGAAGAGATGCACTCCCGGGGATCATCGGTGCATGCGAGGAGACAACAACGGGGATCCACCGGCTAAAGTCAATGCATGCCGAAGGAAAACTTGAGTTCCCTGTATTGTCGGTGAACGACACCCCAATGAAACATTATTTTGACAATGTTCACGGGACCGGCGAAAGTGTTCTCGCCTCCATCATGCTAACAACAAACGTTCTCATTGCAGGGAAACACATAGTTGTGGCCGGATACGGGTACTGCGGGAGAGGCGTTGCCACCAAAGCACGAGCTCTTGGCGCACGCGTTATTGTGACAGAGGTCGATCCGCGCCGCGCACTTCAGGCACACTTCGACGGATTTGATGTCATGTGCATGAATGAAGCAGCAAAACTTGGTGATCTGTTCATCACGACAACAGGAAACTGCAACATCATCACCGATCATCACTTCCCACTGTTAAAATCCGGAGCGATCCTTGCGAACGCCGGTCACTTCAACAATGAGATCTCCATTGCTTGGCTTGAAGCCCATGCAGGATCTGTTGAACACCGCGACGGAATCGACACCTACATTGTTGGAAATAAAAAGATCCATCTACTTGCAGAAGGAAGACTGGTCAATCTCGCAACACCGAAAGGTATGGGACACCCGATCGAGGTCATGGATCTGAGTTTTGCAGTCCAGGCTCTTGGTATTGAATACCTAGCTAAGAACGGGAAAAATATGTCGGCCGGCGTCCACGACATCCCCTCAGATATCGATGAATACATAGCCCGACTTAAACTGGCAGCTGTCGGGGCAACGATCGATGCATTATCCGGCGGTCAAAAAGATTACATGTGCTCGTGGAACCACGGCACATAATATTTTATTGAACTTTTTCTTTTTTCCAGATCAGCCGCTTTTCCACGACCTCTTCGGCAAAAATCAAAAATGCATACGATGCATAGGAAAAGACCTCCGGTACCAGCAGATGTTCGTCAGGAATCTTTCTTGCATTGGTGTTTCCAATGATCCTGACAAAATCCAGGGCATATAATGCATCACCACTCAGTATACCCGAGCGGCCAATGGTACCGCAAAGGGTCCCAAACTTTGTGTTGTCAACACGGACCTTTTGATATTTGCAGACAAGTTCAGCAATGAGAGCGGTTATATCACAAAGTTTTCTGGTCGCGGTCTCTGATTTTTTCTGGCGTGATATGGGTTCGAGGTCACGAAACACCGGATGGATAGCGGCAATTTCGATGAACCGTTTCATCCGTATCTCGTATTCAGAAAGTACAGCAGTTCGTTCATAGATGCTTTTTTCGAGATCGATCCCTTTTTCTCTCGGCAGAGAATACGCGACCGAGAGTGATGAACCGACCCCGCCGGATGGGATAGAGAGGATCACATCGCCGATATTCTGAATATCGTAAAGAGCATTACAGCACATAGAAAGTCTGTTTGACGCTTTAAGCGTTTTATGCAATTCCCCTGCTGTAACTTCGAGTTGTGACGCTCCCTCTGAGGAGGCCGTATCAAATCTGCGATATAATTCGTGATGAAAATCAGACGCAGTTAGGTTTCCGCTTTTTTCGGTCATGGTTTATCCAAACAGGCCAAAGAGGCCTTTCTTCTTTGCAACCTCGACCTCAATGATGAGGTTGCCTTTTTTCTTCGGAGATAGGACACCGAGTCCTTTTCCTTCGGAAGGGGTAAAACGATCTCCCGTTTTTACGCCGGCAGGAACTGTGATTTTGATGGTTTTCTTGAAGAGAAGCGTGAGGGGGATCATACCGCCTTGCTCTGCAATTTTTGGGGAAATCTGTAGATGGCAGATCAGATCATTTGTTTCGTCATCGATCTCCCAGTTTTCTTCAGGGATCACTTTGAGGTTGACATACAGATCTCCTCGTGGTTTTCCTTCGACAGGCACGCCTTTGTTCTCGATCCTGTACCGCCGAACGCCAGGATAGACTTTGATAATGATCTTCTCTCCTGCGACCTTCATCGGGATCTTGCCTTTTCCGTATGCAGCGATCGTGAGAGATACCGGATAGTCTGTTTCGATATCGCCGCTTTTCGTCGGCATCCCTGACATTTTTTTGCCGCGAGGTGAAGGAACTGCAGAGATCGATGAATGTTCGGCATCATAAGCAGCCTTGATTTCAGGACTGCTGAGAGCCTCGTATGCCGCCATTATTTTCAGCAGACGCTCGTTATACTCCTGCTGTTTGTCCTCGTCACTACCCGCACGATCCGGGTGGAACTCCTTTACGAGAGCAACATAGGATTTTTTTATCGTTTCAGGCGTCGCGTTTTCAGCCACGCCAAGAGTGTCATAGTGGGAATCGCCCATTCGACTATGTTATTGGTTTTATTAAAGGATAGAACTTATCTCATAATCG
>DALTVX010000048.1 GCA_029987395.1 Methanocorpusculum sp.
CATTCTTGCTGGTTTTCGTACCATTTTTAATAACTCCTAGCTCTCTTAAATGTGCAAATTAGGTTAGTTCGAAACCATATTAAAGGTTCTTATTTTCACCCTCTAATTTCTCGATTTCGGTGAGAACGTCTTTCCTGAGTCGAGCAAACTCAACACCGGTCCTATCACGGGGTCTTGGTAGGGGATTATCATGTATTTCATGAATTCTTCCAGGACGAGGGGTTAATATGACGATTTTGTCAGAAAGATACACTGCTTCATCAACACTATGCGTAACAAACAGGATCGTCTTTTTTGTCTCACCCCATATCTGAAGAAGCTCCCGTTGCATTTTATTTCGGGTCTGCGCATCGAGCGCGCCGAACGGTTCATCCATCAGCATGACTGCAGGATCGGTGACCAAAGCACGGGCCACAGCAGCCCGCTGACGCATGCCCCCAGACAGTTCGTACGGGTAGCTATCGGCAAATCCTGCGAGGCCCACGAGCGCAAGACTCTTGTTCACCTCTACCGCCCGTTGCTCTTTTGGAACACCGGTCATCTCCAGACCAAAACCAACATTTTCGGCAACGGTCCGCCAAGGGTACAAAGAATATTCCTGAAATACCATTGTCATCTTTGGCGAGGGACCATCCACGATCTTTCCATCGATGGAGACGGTGCCGCTCGTTGGAACATCAAGACCCCCGATCATACGAAGCAGGGTCGTCTTTCCGCAGCCCGAAGGACCCAGCAGACAAACAAACTCTCCATCGTGGATCTCGAGATTAACATGTGAGAGAGCAGTGACGTCACCTTTTCGGGAAGAAAACGTCTTTGTGGCGTCCTCCACCTTCACCCATACTTTATCCCAGTTTGTCATTTGTCAAGCACCTCCCACGCAAACTTCTTTCGCAGAACATACTGGAAGAACTGATCCATAAAGATCCCGATGATACCAATAGCGATCATGCCGGCGATGACCATCTGGACCTGACCCCAGTTGTACGTGTACATGATCAAATATCCAAGACCCGATACGGTCCCAGGCATCATCTCTGCTGCAACAACGCTCATCCAGGCAATGCCAAATCCAATACGCAGACCATTCCATATAGCAGGGCCTGCGGCAGGAAAGATAACTTTTGAAATGATCTGTCGTTCACTTGCTTGATATATCCTAGCAGTTTCGACCCAGCTTTTCTTCACCCTCTTCACACCATCAATTGTGTTGACAAGGATCGGAAAGATACAACCGATCACAATGATGAAAAGGATAGGAGCAAGCCCAAGACCAAACCAGGCGAGGGACAGAGGGACCCATGCCATTGGAGGGATAGGACGCAGTATCTGGATCAAACTATCAGAGAACTGTTCAAGAATGGAATACCTGCCGAGAATGATCCCGAGAGGAACTGCGATCAGACAGGCAATGATGAAACCAAGAGTTACCCGATAAATGCTGATCCAGCTGTTTTCCAAAAGGCTCCCGCAACCATAGAGATCTGCAAACGGTGTCGTAAACACGGCCAGAACTGTTTCCACACGCGGAAGGATGAAGGCATTGTTCATCAGGACCGCTACAACTTCCCACAGGACAAGAACCAGTGCTGGAAGTATCAGCTTAATGTACCATTTCATGATCTTTGGTGTTCACCATCCTCTTTTATGTATGTAGATTTTGCAGGATATCAAATGTGGTACTTGCTTTGAGCCGAGGGGGATCCTACCCCTATCAGAGAAGAAACAGAAGAAATACAAAAAAACGGAAAAAATGTGAGTGAGATTACGCGGATTTGACCGCGTAGTTTATACCAGCCGATTCAAGTGCAGCTTTCAGCTGAACATCCTGAATAGAGCCGAGTTGGGGATCGCCGAGAACCACATTTTTGCCTTCAGCACTGCGGGCCTTGACCCATGCTAAAAATCCATCCCAATCATTTGCCGGGGAGGAGAGTGAGGCAACAAGGCCAGATCCTTCAAGCATGATCGGTGAGAGGATCTTGAGGCCCATGTCGCCGGTACTCTTATCGACCGCACTGATGAAGGGCGGAGTTCCAGCAATTGCATACTGGATGGCGTTCTGTTGGAGAAGGGTCATCAGCTGAGGTCCGCCTGTACCTTCGACGAGCTTGACGGCGGCGATCTTTTGGCCGTTGATGTAGAGTTCAGCATCAGTGATCTTTCCGGTCTTTCCTGCGACAGGTTTCATGTAACAGTTATACGTGTTCTTGAAGTACTCCCAGTCCTTCAAAAGAACGAACAGAGCTGCATCATGATCGCTTGGAAGATATCCTATCGAGATGGTCGAGGTCGCCTTTGGCGTGATGAATTTTCCGCTTTCGATCTGTGCTGCAGCCGAATCATACGGACCGAAGTCGTAAAGAAGCGCCGCGGATTCCGCCTTAGATGTCGAGGCAAGTTTCGCAGTTACGAGACCAAGTTCACGCTGAGACTGGATGAACCGTTCATTGCTATCCTTCCATGATTCGGTAACTTCGCTGGAGAACTTGATCGTCGGCATCGAGGTCTTCATCACATCGATCGAACTGACGGTCACACTTCCATAGGTCATGTTCTGACTGGAGAAAAGCCAGTCTGCAGTTAAAACCGCTGCTTTCTCTGGATTATCATTGATATATTTGTTTCCAAGGATCATCAGAGACGAAAGGCTTGCTGCGACATCAGGATTATCCAGAGCTTTGGAGTTGGCACCGAACGCACAGCAGGTATGGTTCGCCCATGTTCCTTTTGGAGGGAGATCCTGACTGTATGAAATCACTTTTCCAATACCGCCTTCTAATGCTACGGCAATAAAGGGCTGCCAGTTAATGAACCCGTCGATCTGACCGGTCGCCAAAAGTCCGGGCATCGTTCCTGCGCCAGTATAGAGGATCTCAACGGTAGCATCCTCACTTACCGGGTCTGTGCATCCTGCGGTAAAAACCACCATGACACACATGACGAGTGCCACAAAAATCAGAATCAGCTTTTTCTGCATATACCTATGTTGACTTATCGAATATATCAACTAATCGTAACGTAAAGTATAAATAAATATTATAATTGGTCTTTTAGAATATATATTAATACACTCTTGTATAATTAATTGCAGATTTATACGTGTTTTGTATCCTTAAGGAAATATCCAGAGCGTCATCAGAAACCCTTTCTTTTAATGTGGCTTAGAGACAATATGATTAGAACAAATGAGGATACTGATACTTGGTGCCGGAGCAGTAGGACTTGCGATCGCCGCAAAGTTGTCGAAATATGCGGAGGTTTTTGCCGTATGTCGAGATAGATACAGTGCATCTATAGATAAAAACGGATTCTACCTATCGGGCATCTGGGGAACGGAAACGTATCGATTCTCCTGCGGCACGATTCCACCAAAGGGCACATGGGATTATATTATTATTTCCACCAAAGCTTCAGCGACACGGGAGATCTGCGAGCAGTATGTTCATCTTTTTTGCAAAGCTCAGGTAGTAAGTCTTCAAAACGGGATAGGAAATGAAGAGATCATTGCAGAGTACACGGACCATGTACTTGGAGCAATGATCATTACCGGGTTTGAATGGAAAGCTGACAATGCAGTGTTTGTATCCGTCGATGGCGGAGTGACGGTATTTGGCAGATTCCCGAGCGGCAAGGATGACAAAGCAGACCTGCTCGCAGAGTTGTTCACCAAAGCAGGGATGCGGGCAGAATCTACAGACAACATCAAAGGAGCAATATGGTCAAAGGCACTCTACAGCTGTTCACTCAACCCGCTTGGCGCAATCATGGAATGCCCATACGGTGAATTGCTCAAAGAACCTGCCTGGCAGATCATCACCCAAATAGTTCATGAAGCATTCGCGGCAGCACAGGCAGAAAATATCATACTGGCACAAAAAACTGAAGACGAATATCTTGAGTTTTTGAAAAATACGAAGATCCCCCCAACAGCAGCGCATTTTTCCTCAATGTATCAGGACATTGCGGCCGGAAAAAAGACCGAGGTGGATCACATCAATGGGGCTATCGTAGCACTCGCAAAGAAACACGGCATCCTCTCTCCAGTGAATGAAACGATCGTCTCTCTCACGCATTTCAAGGAGGAACTGAGATGCCAGTAAAAAGATCGGCGATGATCCTTGCAGGGGGTGAAGCAAGGCGGGTGAATGGACGCGAAAAGTATTTTTTTTCCTATCGAGGATGCTCCTTCATCTCCCGACTCGTCATAACTTTCGAGATGCTCGTTGATGAGATCGTCATCGTTGCAAAAAATGAGAAGCAAACCGAACATTTTGCAGGACTGCCCCCGATCGTCAGATGTACATGGGATAAAAAAATAGGACTCGGACCGATCGGAGGAATTGCATCGGGTCTGGACGAGATCCAGGGAGATTTGGTCTTTATTTCGGCCTGCGACATGCCCACCATCCACAAACCGATCGTAGAATATCTGTTTGAAAATATCGGAGAGTATGACGCTATCATTCCAGAATGGGAAAACACCGACCTTGAACCGCTGCATGCAGTCTATCGAGTATCAGCGCTTAGAAAGTATATCGAAAAACATGAGTCGCTGTCTCTGCGCTACATGATCAATACACTAAACACAAAACGAGTTTCGCCAGAGACATTTCGGACAATAGACCCAATGCTCGAGAGTTTCACAAATATCAATACGCTGGAAGAACTTCTTGCTATGGGTCCCGAGGCCGAATATCAGGAAAAACATCCAGACATGTAACAAATTTTTACGACCCTAGGGTGTTGATCCGCTAGATAAAACTACACTAAAAAAAGAGACGGAGTTATAACTCGTCTTCTTCTTCCTCTTCTTCCTCTTCCTGTTTGAGCTCGACATTAGCGATCTCAAACTGGCGGAAAGCGAGTTTCTTTGCTTTGATGATGTTTCTACCTTCTTTGCCGATTGCAAGACCTCGATCTGAATCAGAGACCTCGATGTAGGCAACTTCGGTATTTTCATCCTCATCTTCTTCGAAGGTGACGGTCTGAACCTGGACCGGAAGGAAACAGTTTCTGATAAACTGAACTTTATCCGGGTTGTATTCTACGACCTCGACCTTCTTACCGAAAGCGTCAGATGCCTTCTTGATGCTGGCACCCTTCTTTCCGATTGCAAGTCCCATCTCTCCGGGGTTGATAACAAAAAGAATGCGGCCGAATTTATCGTCGACAACACAATCTCTTGCGCCTGCACCGGTAAGATCCTCGAACTGGGCAATCATGTGCACCGACTCTTCGGAAATGACAATCTCACTCATAATTATACACTCTTAAGGGAGAGGATATCGGATTCGCCGGCGTTGACGATCGCAAGGACGCTGACCATGTGGTCTCTACCGCATTCTTTACCGAGCTGACGGGAGCTGCCCTTGAATTCATAAAGAGAGACACTTTCGTTTTCTGCAAGAAATGCGCGAACTTGTGCCGGAGCATTTTTTGCAATGATGACGAGTTCTGCTTTGTTTTCAGCAATGATTTTCTCAACAGAGTTCTGGCCAAGGATTACCTGACCGGTTTTCATTGCTCTTCTTAAAGATAAGTTGAAATCCATTTTGTTTTCACCTTTTTGAGGTTCACTGCACTCTGGACAAGACTCAAGGAGGTGAGTCCAATCAGTATTCTTGTCCTTCCCGCAGGCTGCCGGCTTCATGTATGAGACCGGCAAGTTTCTTCAGGGGTTGCCCTTGAAAACTCTTTATAGATAGGTGCTTGGAAATAATGAATGTATCCTTGCACGAATGAAAAAGATACGAACTATCAAATCGAAAAAAAAGAGATTTAATCTCTTCCGTAGAAGCCGTGACCAGAGTCCCTTCTTGGGGCTGATGGTCCGCTGCTTCCGCGGCTGAAACTTCTTCTGTCGCCGCTACCGGAGCTACTGGAGCTGCCTGAGCTTCCATAGCTACGGCGTTCTCCGCTGCCTGAAGAGCTTCGGTCACCACTGCGGTAATTGCTGCTTCCGCTGCTGCTTCCGCTTCGGCTTCCGGAAGATCCGCCGCTTCTGTATCCACCAGATGAACCACCGCGTCGGTCTCCACCTGAGTAGGAGGATCCTCCACGTCGGTCTCCGCCGGATGAACCGCCGCGACGATCTCCGCTCTTGTTCTGGTCACGTTCCTGTTCTTCCTCTTCGGGTGTGCGCTCTGCTGCAATGCAGATCTCAAGTTCCTGACCACGGATGGTCTTGGAACCCATGACTTCACCAACAAGATTTGCATGCTCTAAGGGGATGTCAACATACGAGTAGTTGTTGTACAGA
>DALTVX010000049.1 GCA_029987395.1 Methanocorpusculum sp.
GGAATCGAACTGCTTCCGGCTAAGGATTATAACTTCTGATCTGAATACTCAATCTCTATTTTTTATTCTGAAATAGAAGTTACGCGGTGCGATCTTAACCGGAAAAAACTGAAGTTCTTATGAGATGTACTTCGATTTCGCGTACGGCATTCGTTTTGACACAAGAGAAAAAACCAACCGCGAACCGCAAATCTGAGATTTGCTCTCCGACTCGGGTCTTCGACCCTCGCTTGAATCGGCGCGATCACAAAGCTTTGCTTTGCTCTCCGCTTCGGGCTTTCAGCCCTCGCTTGAATCCCGCAAGCCTTAGGCTTGCTCCCGGAATCGGATTTGCTTATCCTCACTTTCGCAATCCAGCTTCGCTGTCTTGCTCACCCCTCATCGGGACCGTTCGGGCAAATCCTGTCGCCGCCCCAGCGGCTCCCGATAGTAAATCCTCTCTCCTTCTCATTTCGTGATTGCCAGAAAAAGAATAATTATCACATTTAGTAATAATCAATCAATATCTTCCCCACTGGAGCCGCTGGGGCGGCGACAGGATTTGCCCGAACGGTCCCGATGAAGGGACGAGCCGTTGGGTCGAGCGGGCTGCCCCAAAGGGGCGGCCTTAGCAGAGCAAATCTTTGATTTGCGACCAGACCCAACGAGCGAGAGTGAGGAAAAGCAAATCCGATTATCTCGCCCGAAGGGCGGATTCGCGCTGATTCGCGGTTGATTTTATCTCATACATCCAGAAGAATGCCGTACACGAAATCGAACTACATCCCGAAAACACGTCAGGGTTATCGTCTTCTATTCGCCTTTTTTGACCGCGTCCCGATTTTTCCGATAAGACTTCTCTTTTGGGTCGAGTTTCATGGCAGTCTCAAATGCCAAGACGGCCGGCTCTTTTTGTTCGAGATATGCATGGGCGGCACCTTTGAGGCTCCAGCTTTCTGCATCATCGGGGGTCTGAAGAAGAACTTTTTCGATGGAGATGCGGCCTTCTTCATACTCTCCGTTTCGAAGCTGGAGATTTGCGAGCATTTTGAGCAGACTGGCATCGTCGGGGTTTTGTGAAAGCCCCAGATCCAGGGTGTCTTTGGCTTTGTCTGCGTCTCCAAGTTCGGATTCGGCATGGGCTTTGTGCAGATAAGCAAGCGAACACCGTGGATCGATCGCGAGTGCCTGCTCTGCTGTCTGCAGAGATCCGACCGCATCTTTGGCAAAAAGAAGGTATGCTGATTTGTTTGCAAGAAGGGTCGGGGAATAGGGCGAGATCTCAAGAGCGTTCGATATCGCTATGACCGCCTCAAGATATCTCCCAGATCCGGCAAGAAACCTCGCACGTTCTGCAGGGAATCGGTGATCTCCGGGAAACAGTTTTTCTGCGGCACTGTGTGTTGCAAGCGATTCTTTTGTATCTCCGTTCTTTTCCAAGAGAAGAGCAAGATTATACCAGACGTCAGGAACTCCCGGTCGGAGTTTGATCGATTCCTGGTAACAGAAGACGGCTCCTTTTTCATCGCCGTCGTTCAGCCGCAGGGCTGCCTCTTTGCACCAAAGAACCGGGTCAGCGGGGTTTCCCACCTGAGGTTTTCTGCTCATTTCTTTTCCCACCTAAGGAGTTGTGAGAGACTGCCAAGCGTCCCTCCTCTTCGTATCTCTTCGCGGATCCTGACCTCGGTTTTCTGTACCTCGACCGCACGTCGGGCGACTTCATATGCCCGTTCTCGTGGGATGACGACCACACCCGACGGATCGCCGATCAACCAGTCGCCCGGCCTTACGATCTGACCGCAGCAGGAAATATCGACGTTGATCTCGCCAAATCCTTTGGGTTCGCCTGCATTCGGCTGAATGGCGGTTGCATAGACCGGAATGTTAAGGGCAGTGATATCGTCCCAGTCGCGTACTGCTCCGTCGATGATGATGCCCGCGATCTTTTTGTTCTCGGACGAACGCGTGGCAAGTTCACCCCACGGGGCTATATCTGTCCTTTTGTCATTGCTGATGACCAGCACATCTCCAGGGCGGCAGACATCGATCGCCTGGACCGGCTTTGACCAGTCCCCACCGAACGTTTGCACCGTGACCGCTTTTCCGATCATTTTCTTTGGAACATGCTGGATCATAAGTCCGGTCATGGCTCCTTTTCGATACAGGGCGTCGGTGACGTTTGGGGCAGAAACTTGTTCGAGAAGCCCGCGTATCGTATCATCCAGACTGACTTTTGGGCTTGCTCCTTCAGTTGGCTGATCGATGGCGCTTCGGATCTTTTTGGTGGCGGCGGTGACATCTGCTGCTTTGATGATCGATCCTCCGATGATGATGATATCTGCTCCACGAGCGGCTGCTCGCGATGCGGTTTCTGCATCGAGTCCTCCGGCAACCGCTATTTGGACCGGCATATCCCCGAGTTTATCCAGAATATCCAGCGGGTCTTTTCCTACCATCTGCTGATCGATACCGACGTGAGCATTGATGATCTGAACGCCAAGATCGACAAGTTCCCTTGTTCGCGTGACCACGTCCAAGACATTCATCATGTCTGCCATGATCTGAACTCCATAAAGGGCAGCTCCGCGTAATGCGTCGGTGATGACTGCATCATCGGTATTTCCGAGAACACAAACGATATTTGCCCCTGCCTTTGCTGCCATCTCAACCTCAAGACCGCCGGTGTCGGATGTTTTCAGGTCGGCGACGAGCGTGGTCGTTGGAAACTGTGCACGAAGTGAACGAACGGCCTGCATCCCCTCACTTTTAACAAGAGGAGTGCCTATTTCTATCCAATCTGCACCACCGTCCAGTGCCTCTTCTGCTATTTTTAATGCCCGCGTAAGTTCGGTTACGTCTAGGGCCACCTGGAGGATAGGGCTTTGCATGGTGAATAGTTTGGAAGGAAAAGGGGATAAGGTTGATGGCTGAAAAAAATTGTGCCGCCAGCCGTCAGATAAGATCCAGCAGTCGTTTTTCCATAAAAAGAAGAACGACCCCGCCGACAAAGAACCCTGCACATGCAAGGAGCTTCCAGCCGATCTCAACATAGATAAAATCTACAGGAGATCCAAGAGCAATTCCTATCAGAAGAAGAAACGACATCATCACCGCTCCGATACCGCAGATCTTTATCGCCAGTTTTCTTATTTTTTTCGAAAACTTCACCGGATACCCTATGATCATCAGTATCAGTATAAGAGAAATAATACCGTATATCCACTCTGATATCGACAAAAGCTCATGAAGATACATGGTCCCAAAGTAGTCTGCCCACGGTCCGGTGAGAAACAGATCCCAGATAAGATATTTCACCATCAGGATCGTTCCGGCACCAACCAAGATCATTCCACCAGCGGTTAGGATCTGCCGACCCTTGGTCCCCTTCGTCAGAAAATGACCCTGATGACGATACAATATAGAGATCACCGCCGCTCCTGCGATTCCTGCAAGGATCCATGAAGCCAGATACAGAAATATCAGATACCCTTCCGGTATTGGGGGATAAATATCGGTTGAAGGCGGAAACGGTCCAAGAAACGGCCAGAACCAGTTGATCGGAGCATTCCACATGGCATCACTTAGCTGATGGAAAAGGACGGCGATGCCCAGACAGAAAAGCAGTATCCTTTGTCTGTTTTTATACCATATCAGCATCCCGAGAATGATCAGGATCGCCGCAAAAAGTAGCGTGTGGGCGTAGATCCGTTCATAGTTCAACGTGTCGGCAAGCAGGATCTGCCCGAGCGGTTTGTCCAGAAGATCCGGGAGGATCCCGCCGATCCCGCAGTAGAGCACTGCCCATTTGTTCGAGAGCAGAACTGCTAAGATGATACCGATGATCAGGCCGATAAAAAGATGATGAAAGATCAGCATATGTTCTGTAAGCCCTTCGGTATGTTATCCCTAAAAAAGAGTCTGTGGATCTCTCCACAGATCACTGGTATCTTTCGTCAAAGACCACGGTATGCTGCGGCTTTTTTTCTGCGATGGTGATCCCGCCGACATCCGACACCCCTGCCGCCACGATCGAAACAAGTTTGAACTCTTCTGGAACATTGACGAGTTTACGAACATCCTCTGCGTACTCCTTTTTGTCACCGGCGATCCAGCACGCTCCGTATCCATAGGAGTGGAGAGCAAGGAGCAGGTTTTGGGTCGCTGCTGAGCAGTCTTCGATCACATACTTCCAGTCGGCTTTCCCAAAGACAAGGAATCCAACCGCCGCTCCTTCAATGAATTTTCCGTTTGGAGCGAGCTCTGCTATTTTTGCAAGGGTCTCTTTGTTTTTTACGACAACAAAGACCCACGGCTGAGCATTTGCTGCGGTTGGCGCCTTTGTAGCGCATTCAAGCGCTTTTCTGATGAACTCCGGCGCGATCTCCCCGTCTTTGAATTTTCTGACACTGTGTCTTGACTGGATGATCATTATACCGAAATTTGCAATACCCGGATTTCTTGTATTCATAATTAACCTTATGTGTGTCAGGTAAAATAGCCTTTCTCTCTAATAGTGCAGTTTATTACTTTCCACCCGGTACTATAGTGTATGTGTTCCGATAAACCGGATTTCATCCGAATGTGGGACGAGCAGATCGCCCGTGCATTTCGGCAGAAACACAACGCCGGTGAGAATAATGAAAGTTTTTGGGATAATCCGGTGAATGTGGACAGATATGTCCGCCGACTCCAAAATGACGACAGGGGCAGAGTGAAAAAGCAGCTTGATTCTATGTCTATTCCTCTAGGGTCATCGGTTCTTGATATAGGAGCAGGCCCGGGCACACTTTCTGTCCCGCTTGCTCTATTAGGTAGCTCAGTAACGGTTGTTGAACCCTCATCGCCCATGATCCAGGGTATAGAAACATACCGTGCCCTCACCAATGCTCCTCCTATCCACATCATACACAAAACCTGGGAGCAGGTGACGCCCGAGGAGATCGGGATGCATGATGTGGTTATCGCTTCTCTTTCCCTCATGATGGTAAACATTCGGGACTGTATTTTGAAGATGGATGCCTGTGCCCGCTCATCGGTCCATCTCTTCTGGTTTCTTCTGCCTCCTTCTCTTTCGCGAGGTAATAATGCACTTTGGCCACTTTTGCATGGCGAGCCGTATTATTACGAACCGACCGCCGACATTCTCTGGAATGTTTTGATCCAGCTTGGCATCTATGCAAACCTCACGGTAGAAACTCGGACCGTTGGCCAGGCATATACCTCGATAGATGAAATGCGCGAGGATTATTACACGCGGGTCCTGGCAAAAACCGATGAACAAAAAGGGATTGTCGACCTGTATCTGGATGAACGTGCTATCAAAACAGACAACGGCTATGTTATTCCTGGGATCTCAAAGACCGCCCACATCTGGTGGGAAAAATAGAATATTAAATTGATCTTACGCAACGTTGGTGTGAATTTAATTTGTGAAGTATTAGATCGTGTGTGGAAACATGAGATAAAGCCAACCGCGAATCGGCTCAATCGCAAAGCTTCGCTTTGCTCTCCGCTTCGGGCTTTCAGCCCTCGCTTGAATCCCGCCCTTCGGGCGAACTGAATCGGATTTGTTTTCCCTCACTTTCGCAATCCAGCTACGCTGTCTTGCTCATCCCTCATCGGGAGCGTTCGGGCAAATCCTGTCGCCGCCCCGGCGGCTCCCAATGGTGATGCCCATCTCTCTATCTCATTTGATATTATCAGTAGAAGAACATTTTTTCACATTTAAGATTTTATTTTAATGAAGGTCTCTCTCACAGGAGGCGCTGGGGCGCCGACAGGATTTGCCCGAACGCTCCCGATGAGGGATGAGCAAGACAGCGTAGCTGGATTGCGAAAGTGAGGGAAAGCAAATCCGATTCTGGGAGCCCGAAGGGCGGGATTCGCGCCGATTCGCGGTTGGTTTTTCTCTTGTGTCTACACTAATGCCGTACACGAAATCGAAGTACATCTTATACGTAAGTCAGCCTTTCTGATTGAGATCACACCGCGTAAGTGCTATTGAAAAAAGGGTTGATCAGATCCATCCGGTCAAAAA
>DALTVX010000050.1 GCA_029987395.1 Methanocorpusculum sp.
ACAGAAGTTTGCCGCCGTTGTAGCGTTTTACAACTGTATCGTCACCTGCTTCAACAGAAACGTACTCTTTGATTTTTGCTTCGATAGCGTCGATGTTTCCGACGATATCAAGGTTAAGTTCACGACCAAGGATCTGCTGGTGTTTGCCGATTTTACCGGTCTTTAATGCTTCCTGCACTCCGCCAAGGTTGACTGCAACAGTCCTCTTGGTGTCGTCGATGATCTTCTTTACTGCCGGGTTAACCAGCGGGCTGATCTTTTCGAGTGCGACATTGCTTTTTAAAAGCTTGCCGTTGTCGTCGTAAAGGTCAATTACATCTTTATATTTTGCCATAATTTTTTCCTCGTTTGAAGATGATTGGTTTGGCTGTTTTACCGTTACTTTCCCTGAAAATCACTGCTTGTTGCTAATAGAACCACTGATAGTTAGTGACGGTTGCTTTTTTTCACGTCCACGGCCAAGTTTTTGCAAACTCTCTAGCCAGGCAGATATGAATAGGTATCATATCCACCCCCTCTCGGGACATTTATTCTTTATCTTTGTGTCGGGATATAAGTATTATCGTCAGAAGAGGGGATTTAACCATTATTATCCATAATCGATAATCAGACGAATTTTGGCAATCCGGATATTATTATTGACTGTTTTTACTCAGGCATCATTTTTGAGTGTTTGTTTCAAATAATAAGTAACACGTAATTTGCAACTAGAGATAGGAAAGTCTTACTTTGATGTGCGCCCTCTAAATGTTCTAAACGATCTGCCATCTATCAAAATAACTCCAGACCATTTTTTAATTCCTGACACCCCATTAGTAAATGCAATGATAAGGTTTGCAGTAATAGGACACAAAGCGGTCACAACGCCAGACTTCTCCCTAAATGATATGCCTGGAGGAGCAGGAAGAATGGACGTTTTGTGCAGATGTATCAACGCCTCATTTTTTTTGAGCCATGACCTTCGGCGAAACACAGAATGCTTTCTTATTTTGAAAGGAGGAGAACAAGCAGATCCAGAGCAAACTATTACGCTCAAATTCTCCGGAGATAAAATCAAGTCCCTCAACCCCGATGAACGAAGTGCAGGTGCTTTGATCAAAAAGGCGCTCGTAACGATTCCTGAGGAGGAGTATCAGCGAGCAGCACCGGGAATATCGATCAGAAAAAGCGGTCTTGCCAAACTGCTTGAGGAACACGAGTTTGCAGTTCTTGATGAAAACGGTGAAGATATTAGGATGGCAGAGATCCTACCGGAAAATTTCATTCTAAGCGATCATCAAAACTTCACCGAAGAAGAGATGGAGCTGATCAAAGACCTGCCAAAATACTCTGTCGGCCTACGTGTCCTTCATGCCGACCATACAATTACTATAATATTGAACGAGTTTGACCGAAGAGGAGAGCAAGCCTAAATGGTCTCCCAACCAATAATAGAGAATCAAATGCTCGAACTCGTCAACACCATATTAGAGTACGGCGATATCTGTGATCACTGCCTTGGCAGGTTGTTCGCAAAAAAATCCTTCGGACTCACCAATGAAGAACGGGGCCGTTCACTACGAATAGCTCATGCTCTCTCATACAATATCCCGTACAAACCATATGAAAAAGGAACCTGCTGGATCTGTAATGATTTATTCGATACAATACCTTATTGGGCAGAAAAAGCAGCCGCCGCCATACAGGATATCGAACACGAAACATTTGTCATCGGCACTCGTGTTCCTCCGATGATGGTGGAATCAGAGGAGATGCTCTGGTCGGATCTATCCCTTGAAAATCCCGAACCCCTGAAGTCCGAGATGAACCGCGAGGTCGGAAAAGCAGTTTCCACGCTTACAGGCAAACACGGCAATCCAAAAAACCCACAAGTCACGATTGTTTTGAATATTGCTGATGACTGTGTTGAAATTCAGATCGCCTCCCTGTACTTCTACGGCAGATACCTGAAATATGAACGTGGCATCCCGCAAACACACTGGGACTGCCGCGCATGTAAGGGGAGAGGGTGTGAAATTTGCAACTTTACCGGTAAACAATACCCTACATCGGTGGAAGAACTTATTGCAGAAGAGCCAAAACACATTTTTGATAGTGACTGCGGCGTTCTTCATGGAGCAGGCAGAGAAGATATCGATGCAGTTATGATCGGGACCGGAAGACCATTCATAATGGAGATGCAGAACCCGAAAAAACGGCTATTTGATTTAAAAGAGCTGGAAAATGCAATAAACGCATCAGCAAACCCCCGTGTTGGAGTCCTGCTAGAGAACTGGTCAGACAAAAAGACGGTAGAAATGCTTAAATCAAACAAAGGGCATAAAACATACAGGATTCTAGTCTCACTAGATGACCGTATCTCTCAGGAAGCCGTGCAAAATGCAGTATTCAAGCTCAAAGGAGCCTGGATCGATCAGCGCACGCCTGAACGGGTCTCGCACCGACGTGCAGATCTCGTCCGAAAGAGACAGGTCATTGACATAGGAGTTCTTGGAGTGGAAAACGGTCTTTACCGG
>DALTVX010000051.1 GCA_029987395.1 Methanocorpusculum sp.
TTTCATTCTTTTGAACCCCCGCGGTAGATCGAACCAAACGAACATAAGTCAGAACATACCCCACACCCAGTACATAACGCAGTGATCTTTGCAGCACCAGATTCATCAGTCTCGATCGCCGGGCATCCGTATTTCAGGCAGACTCCGCACTTCGTACACTTTTCTGCATCTACGACATACCGGTTTCGTTTGATCCCAAGCCGCTTGTTCATGATGACACAGGGCTGTTTCGCGATTATGACCTTCACGCCAGGCTTCTCTTTAGCCTCTCGAAGGGTGGCAAGAAGATAGGTCAGGTCATACGGATCAACAGACTCCACATAAGATACTCCGCAGGCTCTCACAAGTTCTTCAAGAGATATCTTTGGAGACTCTTCGCCAGTTGCAGTGAAACCGGTATTCGGGTTTGGCTGATGGCCTGTCATTGCAGTGATCCTATTGTCCAAAATGATCACGATTTGATTAGCATTATTATATACTGCGTTGATGAGGCCATTCACACCGGTGTGGAGGAAAGTCGAGTCCCCAATTGTGGAAACCACATCGGTTCCGGGGCAAGAGTGAGCTATTCCCGATCCGACCGTTATTGATGCACCCATACAGATCGTCGTGTCGACCGCACCAAGCTGAAGACCAAGCGTATAACAACCGATATCAGAGGGGAAAACGCCATCTTTGAAGACTTTTTTCATTGCATAGAAAACTGAGCGATGGAGACAGCCCGCACACAAAATAGGAGGGCGGACTGCGATCTGAGCCATTTCAGGCGTTGGCGGGAAGGTGTTTTTACTAAAACCGACCTTCTCAAATGCCTCGGCGATCAGGGCAGGAGAATATTCTCCCTCATGAGGAAGATATCCATCAAGCTTTCCATGAACGACGGTCAAAGATGCTGCGTGAAGTGCCGCTTCTTCGATCATCGGCATAAGTTCTTCCACAACAAGTACCTCAGTGTGCTGTGCAAGGATATTCGAAAGCCAGTCCCGGTCGATCGGGTATGCACTGATTTTTATGAAAGAGACGTCATTTGGTATGATCTCCTCAACATAAGAAATAGAAATGCCTCCGGCTATGACGGCCTTTTTACCACGAATATTTGCAGAGTTGAGACCGGCATCCACCAGATATTTTGCGACCTTCGGTTGTTTTTTCGTGAGGATCGCGTGGAGGGGGCGGGTGTGGGCAGGGATCACGACAAACTGCTTCGGGTTTTTCACAAACTCGCCTTTGCGTGTCGAAGGAACAGGTTTTCCGAGGACGACGTCACCTTTTGAGTGGCAGATCCTTGTGGTTGGACGAAGAAGAACGGGCAGGGAGAACTTTTCAGAGAGTTCGAATGCAGTCTTAGTAAAGTCATGCGCTTCTTGAGCCGATGAAGGATCCAAACAAGGTATCTGGGCAAACTTTGCATACATACGTGAGTCCTGTTCATTCTGCGAGCTGTGCGCAAACGGGTCATCGGCAGAGAGAACCACAAATCCGCCCTTTGTCCCAGTATAGGATGAGGTCATGAGGGGATCGGCGGCGACGTTCAAACCGACATGTTTCATTGTGACGATCGAGCGAAGCCCGCACCAGCTTGCAGCGAGAGCATTTTCGAATGCGACCTTTTCATTTACGGACCATTCTAAGTAGTACCAGGGGTCTTTTTCGAAACGGAGCTTATCAACTACCTCGGACGACGGGGTCCCGGGGTACCCGGAAACAAAGTCAACGCCCGCTTCGAGGCAAGCATGGGCTATAGCGTCATTTCCAAGGAGGTATTTCTTGGGTGTCTCTTCTGCCATATCTCGATAATATTTGACATGATAAGAGAATAAGGCTACCCCGGAGGCAGGTGGTGAATTTCAGAACATATTTATATGGCAACATCTTATGTAGTAAGGTAAAAGGGGGCCCGTAGCATAGCTAGGTGGTGCGCCCGGCTGATAACCGGGAGGTCATGAGTTCGAATCTCATCGGGCCCACTATTTTTCTGATTTTTCAGGTGTTTTTTAATTTATTTCTCTTTCGATCGAAAGAAGATTTTTGTAAACTAGCTAAAAAAGAACAGGTGTTTAGATGCGCTCAGTTCGTTTTCTGTTGAAGGAAACCGAGTGTCAGATCAAGAGCATCGAGAAGGTCTTCTTCTGCGAGAGCATAATCCCGTATCGCTGAATAGAGCATGTATAATATATCGTACCCGTAAAAAACAAGCGCATCTTCCGCTGAAAGAGGAGAAGCATAGGTATCCACTACAAAACCGTCGTTAGAAAACATCAGTTCGAACAGTTCACCCTTCTCAGATGCCACACAAAATTGCTGGGTGACCTGTTTTTTGGGATCATCTGGGCGGAAGCTTGCCGGACTTTCGGTCTTTCCAAGAATGATCATCTTGTCCGAGTAGTACATCTGGTCGTAGAGGTCACCTTTAGTATCCTGTTTTGCTCTCTGCATGAAAAGAGAACCGGCTGCCTGAACAACGGGAACAACAGCTGAAAGCATTTTTTCTAGAAGGGCCTTGTCCTCCTTAATGATCATTTCAGCGATCTCCTGCTGCTTTTCTTTCGCTTCCTTGATGACATCTAAAAGACGTTCAAATCCCTGCTCTACAATAGGGTCCATACACTATAGTTTGACTGTCCCGATAGATTAACTACGTGTCTTGTGCTACCAGTATACAAGAATAATGGATTATTTCATCGCCCTGAATCAGATCCTCATCCTGTTTCTTTTGATCGGGGTCGGGTACTTTGCACGAAGGATAAAAATATTGAACGACGCTTCCGTCTCTTCCCTCTCAAAGTTCCTTCTGCATATCTGTATTCCTGCGATGGTGATCTTCTCCATGCAGATTCCGTTCACAAACGAGGTCCTCCAGAAGGGGGAGTTTCTGGTTTTAGCAGCGTTTGCCTACTACGGGATCGCTTTTTTGGTGGCATGGTTTTCTCCGATCCTGATGCGGGCAAAGAAGGAGGAATACGGAGTGTTTCGGTTCATGATCATGTTCTCGAACTCGATGTTCATGGGATTTCCGGTTCTTGCTATGCTATATGGTCAGGACGCTATTTTTTATGCAGCGATTTTTAATATCCCATTTACTGTGCTAACATACTCGGTCGGGATCTGGATCCTGAGAGCACATGAGAAGGGAAATGGGAAGATCTCCTTCAATCCAAAACTCCTATTGAATCCGGCATTTCTCTCAACGATTTTAGGACTCATCTTCTTCCTGACATCTGTTTCGATCCCCGATCCGATCTACAGTTCTCTGGAGCTGTTGAACAATGTAACTACACCGCTTTCCCTTGTGGTGACCGGGGGATTCCTTGCTCAACTGAAATTTGCCTTGATCTTTAAAAATGTCCGGCAGTATATCGTTGCGGCGATCCGCCTGCTTGGAATGCCGGCCCTCGTATTTCTCATATTCTCACAGTTTATCCAAGATCAGCTCATTCTCGGCATCATTGTGATCACAGCCGGTATGCCGGCGGCGGTGAATACGGTCATGCTTGCAGAAGAGCACAAGGCCCATCCGGATATCGCAGCGCAAGGTATTTGCATATCAACATTGCTTTGCCTAGTGACATTGCCAATGATCGCTATGTTCCTTACAGGCTAAAAGAGGGGAAAACACCAATTATTTTTCCGGATACCACGCAGAATCAGATTGCATTTTCTCAACAAAGGCATCCTCTCCAGAGCTCCGAAGTTCCATAAGGGATGCGAGAAGATTCTGTATCGCCGCATCATTCCATGGATTGTCCTTTTGGATCGCATAATAGAGCCGGGCATTCTCCCGGGAAACCTCCTCTGAAACGGCGACCTGTTTTCGAAA
>DALTVX010000052.1 GCA_029987395.1 Methanocorpusculum sp.
AAACGTCGTCATCGTGTGATAGCATAGAGCCTTGGTAGATTAAAAAGAATGGCGGGTGGAGGATTAAGAGATTTTGAAGTATGTCCAATCGAAACTCCAATTCGTTGGACAGAATATTTTTAGATTGACAAATCCGTTTTTTGGTTGTACTTTGGTTTCGTGTATGGGATTCTTTGAGTGGTACAATCCATCACACGAAATGCACGAAATAAAACACGAAAACACGAAAAAGAGAAGATTGGTTATTAGGCGGATGCAAATCGTATCCTCCCCCGTCCCCCACACCAAATCCACGAAAATCAACGAAATTCACGAAAAGGGGGACAGGGGCGGAGGAAAGGATTTTCCTTCACTCAAAATAATATGGTGGTTCCTCTTCCTCCACTGAAGGAACAGATGCTCCTTTCCGCACGACCCTTTGGACGTACACTTTTGGGTATGTACCAAAATAGACTAAGATCCCCAAATCGTATCCTCCGATATTGAGATAGTTTATCACCTGTTTTTGTTCTTCCTCTGTGGTATTCTCCCGTGACTTCAGCTCAACAATGATTCGATCATAACAGACAAAATCCGGGGTATAATATCCGATATCCTGACCTTTGTATACTACCGGGATACGTTTTTGCGGGACAAACGGCATATTTCTCAGGTTAAATTCATGCTCCAGAGCTTTCTGATAAAATGATTCGATGAACGTGTTTCCTAGGGTTTTGTACACTTCAAAAATAGCACCGAAGATTGCATAGGATTCGTCTTTGTAATAGAGCATTATCTTTTATTTTATCAGCCTATCCTAATAAAAATCACCCCGCTGATGCAGGTCGAAATATTACCCCATATCTCAATCTTTCACCCCTGTCCCCCTTTTCGTGTATTTCGTTGATTTTCGATAGTTTCGTGTGGGGGACGGGGGAGGATACGATTTGCATCCGCCTAATAACCAATCTTCTCTTTTTCGTGTTTTCGTGTTTTATTTCGTGCATTTCGTGTGATGAATGCGCCCATCAAAAAGAACCCATTACACGAAACCGAAGTACATCCAAGAAAAGAACTACAGAAGAAAAATCAGGGCGGAATTATTTTTGGAAATTCCTGATTGTACATATTATTGTGTGTATCGATCTAAAAATGTTGATATTTCATAATTACCAGAAATCTTGAGTTGCATAATGCTACCCATTACTTGTATTAAACATATTTTTATAAATGATTAAAGTAGATTACTGGGATGGGCATTTGGTTGAAATATCTTATTATACTTGGCGTAATTGTTATCTTAGTGATTATAGTGTTGATGGCAGTTTTTCCGTCTGATTTTGGTAGTAATCTAATGCATACTCTTTCGATTTATAAATAGAGTTAATTATACAAAACACACCTATTTTTTAACGTTTGCGCATTAAGTAGATTTTTTTGGAGTTTCTGTGCCTCCCTCAAGGCGTAGATGTAAGAAGCAGGGTATAGGCTTAGTAAAAGTTTAAAATGTCCTCTCTCATAGTATTAACCAATGATAATACAGGGACGAAGCATTGCAAAAGGGACTGGGACCGGTCCACTTCTGATAACTGACACACCGATCTCTTTTCTTGGAGGTATCGATCCAAAGACCGGCATCATCATCGACCCGTCTCACCCGCTTGCAGGTCAATCGGTCACCGGCAAAGTCCTCGTCTTCCCATATGGAAAAGGCTCGACCGTTGGCTCCTACACCTTATACGCTCTCGTGAAAAATAATGTGGGCCCTGCCGCGATCATCAATACCGAGTGTGAAACCATCATCGCGACCGGAGCGATCATAGCAGAGATCCCGACCGTTGACCGCCTCAAAGGAGATCTTCCAACAGAGGGCGTGGTCACCGTTGACGGGACCCTTGGAACAGTAACTCTGGAATAATGCGGGTCACCTGGCGTTTCATCGCTGCGGCACGAAACTCCTATGCGGCTCTGTATGCCGCCTGTCAACAGTACGGATATGATCTCGAGGAGGTCGACTCGCCTTCGAACGAAGATGTCATCTGTTATAGTCTGAACAGTCTGGACTATTCCCAGTATGTCGCCGAGATCGCATCGTCCGAGCAGATCACCATAGTCGGCGGTCCACATCCGTCCGCATGCTGGCATGAGGTCAGCAAGATTGCGGATTATGTTGTGGTCGGTGAAGGAGAACGAACGCTCCCACGACTTCTTGCGGCTCTTGAAAACGGTGATGACGGGTCGAGGATCCCTGGCGTTGCTACTCACGGGTCGGGTCTCGTTCCTATCGACCACTCGGTACGACTTGATGCATTCCCCTCTTTTTCCCGAATAAAAGGCTACATCGAATTATCTCGCGGCTGCCCGTTCTCCTGTGCCTATTGCCAGACTCCCTGTCTGCATGGAAAACGGATGCGTCACCGATCCCGTGATTCGATCATGATGCTGGCAGAAAAACACCAGGATGTCAGATTCGTCACGCCAAACGCCTTTGCCTACGGTTCAGCTGACGGCCGCACCCCTGATGTGGCGAAACTTGAACGGCTCCTTTCCTCAATGCCGAAAAATAAAGTTTACTTTGGGACGTTCCCTTCTGAGGTCAGACCTGAGTTCGTTATCCAAGAGACCGCCGAGCTGGTGACCGAGTTTTGTTCCAACACCAAACTCCATTTCGGAGCGCAGTCAGGCTCGGATGCTGTTTTGAAAAAAATGCGCCGTGGGCATACGGTCGCGGATGTTTTCTCTGCACTTGAGATCTGTAAAAAAGTTGGGTTGACCCCGGTCGTTGATGTGATCTTCGGCTTTCCGTTCGCAAACGACGAGGATGAGCAGGCGACCCTCTCACTCGTTCGTGAGGTGACCCGCTATGGGACCGCACACGTCCATTATCTGACGCCTCTTCCCGGTACCCCGCTCGAAGGGGCTGTTCCCAGAGATATTTTACCAGAGGTCGACAAGAAACTTGGTGAGCTCGCGTTGAATGGGCGGGTCACCGGATACTGGCACGATAAATTTTGATATGCTGTTTTCGTTGTTGTAAACCCAAGCAGAATGCTGAGGTAATTATGGGATGTACGTCGTTTTCGTGTACGGGATATCTTTAGACACATGAGAAAGCCCACCGCGAATAATCGCGAATCTCCGCGAATCGCATTTTCCTTACGCTGTCTTCTTGTCCTCGTCGTTTCACTCCTCGGCCGCGTTCCTACGCTTCGCCTCATCGGCTCCGCGTGGCCGGACCGCCAGCGCGGAAAATGCTGGAAAACCCGCGTCGCGGGTTTTCTCCTAAGAAAATACTGATCTGTTTTTTGTTATTGTAAGGGTTAGAGATTTTTTATTGAAAATCCGCGACGCGGGTTTTCCAGCATTTTTCGTTCCGCCGTCCCGACCACGCGGAGCCGATGAGGCGTAGCGTAGGGACGCGACCGAAGGTCAAGAGGGCGGAACTGGAAAAATACGATTCGCGGAGATTCGCGATTATTCGCGGTGGGCTATCTCATACTTCCACACCCAACCTTACCCCTCCCGAATCTCACTCTCATCCGCCAAATCCTTCCGCCCCTGTCCCCCCTTTTCGTATTAATACAAATTTGATTCGCCCAAACACCGCATAATTCCTATAAAAAAAAGTATTTTGTCTTCAGACCATCTTTTCTGGTGCGGCCTGCATAAATTCCCGTGCGACCGTCGTTGCATAATGCCCAGGCGGCAGAACAAAGTTCAGCTCAACACTGTTTTCATTGACCGATGTCTGAACTGCGGCGGAAAGAGAGATCCTTCTGTGTGCTCCGTCGAAGTTGGTCTTTACAAACTCTGCGGCATCGGCAAAGCTCTGCATCGAGATGTTGTCCTGCTCCATTTGAGCAAACATTATCTCTTCTAATGGGCCGGGGGCGACGGGGAGCGTTTTGCCCGGCATCCATGCGACGACGAAGCATCGTTCGCGTTTCATGTGCTGGCGTGCCGTTGTGATATTTTTCTCTGTAGCGGTGTCGACACGTTCGTTTGCGAAGACGAGGTGTTCACCGATCCGCGGCTCGTTCAAGGGCATGTTCTCTTCGCACCGTTTTGATACGGCGATGTTGAAGAGCCAGGACTGATAGGCGGAGACGAACATGGAGAGGAGCTTTGGGGGCATTGCCTGCAAAGCTGCTCCGTGATCGCCCGGTTTTCCCATCAGAGAGTTGAGCATGATCCGTTCGTAGGAGAGCCAGTTTGGCAGTTCATAGAGTGCGGTCTTTGCGTCGCCGGTTTCTGCGAATGCTTTTCTCGCATTCTGGACCTGTTCGGATTCATGCGGGAAGCAGCCGCCAACGTAAAGATCGACGGCTTCTTTGAACTCGTTTCTAAGAATGTGGTACCCCATTTTGTGGGTGACGGGTTTGAGTGCACCGAATCTCTGGAGCCCGTAGTAGTTGGGGATTCCGCTTTTGATCTCGGCTGAGATGGCGGTGGTGATCTCTTTGAGATTTGTTGGTTCGCAGTCTCGGAGGGTGATCTTGAATGTGTTGCCGAGAAGGTTGCCGAGTCCAAGTGAGAACTGGTGGGTCCCTATTGGTTCAATGATCATGTCCTTTATGGCGAGATTTTCGATGGCCTCGGTCGGGACATTGTAGAGTGAGATGTATTGTGAGGTGACCGCGTTTTTATCTTTGGTGCCTGCCCATCCGATGCGTTTTTGGCTGATCCGTAGACGGCTGGTTATCTCATGCATTGCGTGCTGGTGTTCCCAGGAACGTTTGGTGAGTTTGCAGATGGTGAATGGCCCGGTGTTGGTGAAGGCGATGGGCTGTTCTTCGACGACGAAGTCTTCGGGTGAGGCTCGAAGGCGGCCGCCGATCCCTGGCTCGTTGGTGGCGTAGTACCGCATGCCGAGGTCGATCTCGAGTGGGTGGGTGGATGGTTTCATGTTAAAGGAGGGGGAGGTGTCCGGTTATTTTATTGATGAGTTCAGCTTTTGCGGGCCCGATCCCAAGAGCAGTCACGGTGCCGGGAGGGATCTCGGTATATCCTGCGTCGATGATGAGTGAGACAGGAACGCCCTGTATCTCTGCAACGACTTTGAGTTCATAGAGTACTTTCTCGCTTTGGGCTTTGAGGGCGACTTTTTTCTGACCTTCACGGAGCCATTCTTTTTTGTTTACAAGAGAGGCCTTTTCGTATGCGCCGATGGAGGCATGAGCGGCCTGGGCGCACATTTTTCCGCAGCTGAGCTTGAGGTCACTTCTGAGGATGAGGCACTGTTTATATTTGAATTCTTCTTCTCCGCCTTTCATTCGTGTGGTTATATTTGGTGGACAGGGGGATAAAGGAGTTGAATCCTAGTTGTAAAGGAGGTTGCCTAGGTGTATCTTTATTATATTGTGATGAGGTCGAACGCCTGCCAAATGTTTATCTTCCGGTGTTACAATATGTTACGCGTAACACCGAGGTATCAAGCAATATGGGTACATCTACTATTTCTATACCAAATGATCTGAAGGCTCAACTGAATAAAATGAAAATCCATCACCGGGAGACATATGCAGATGTTATTGTACGTTTGATAACCTATGCAGAGAATGCTGAACCTTTGAGCGAGACGGAAATAGCTTAGCTTCCGGAGGCCGTTGATGATATGAAGGCCGGTCATCTTATTTCTGCGAAGGATCTGCGATCTGAACTTGGGCTCTGATGGTGAGGACCAAAAAGGAGATATCTGCCGTATTGGGGATAGGTTGGTATGTGACCGGGATGTGATGCCTAATGTTTAAAGTTCCAAAATATGAGCTTAAAACAGAATCTAAGCGCATTAAAT
>DALTVX010000053.1 GCA_029987395.1 Methanocorpusculum sp.
AGAAAACCCGCGACGCGGGTTTTCCAGCATTTTCTACGCTGTCGTTCCGGCCACGCGGAGCCGATCAGGCGTAGCGTAGGAACGCGACCGAGGAGTGAAACGACGAGGTCAAGAGGACAGCGTAAGGAAAATGCGATTCGCGATTATTCGCGATTGCGTGCAAGCCGAAGGCTTGCGTGCCGCCTCAAGCGGATAAAATCCGCTTGGGCTAATTCGCGGTGGGCTATCTCAGGTGTCCACACCTGACCATCCCCATCCCGAATTAGATTTCCGCCAACACCACGTACCTCCCCGAAGAAACTGTATTAGCTCCAAACTTCGTATCTAATACTGTAATGCGTACACTCACCTTTCCTGTTCGGTCTCTAGGCTCCCTCCTCCCAACCGACATTGACGTATCTGCTCTATCTGCATGGATCAGTGAGCGGCGCGGAAAAGAAACCGACCTCATCACCTGGCATATAGAAACGACCCTCAAGGATCAGCTCCCAACCGTCGAATCCCCGGCGGCAGGCGGCGATTTTTACACCGGCAGAATACTTGATGCCTGTGGTAATGTGGATGAAGGCCGCGTCACCCTCGAGTTCGATCCAAACCCCCGGGAGATACTTGACGATGTCACGCTCGTCCAGACCATCCGGAAAAAATGCTGGTGGAGCCTCCCTTCCCCGTCCGCTCTTAATATCACCGACGCATACTTCGGCGACGTCGAGGAATACACATCCGCTCTGTCTGAAACCGTCAGTTCACTCTGCCGAAGCATGCGGGATGCAGGCATTCCCGGGCATATCCTCACAACAGAACATCCAGAAGAAATCGAACTTGAATACTTATCTGGAAAACGGTACCTCTGGGTCGTTGCGGGCTCCTCTCTTTCCACCATCCTCGAGATACAAAAGGACATCGTCCTCAAAAAAGGCGAGGTATCGCTTCTTCCCGATCTTCTGAACTCCTATGAGATACGAAACGTCTACCTCCAGGACGCCGACGAGGCATCCGTCCATGCAGTACTCCAGCATCTCGACCCGGAATATATCTATCTCTGCGGCGTTGGACCAGAAGAGGGACGCACCGAATACTGGAAAAAACTCGCCGCCCTCACGGTCAAAACCGCCGAATAAACGAAACATACTCAACACATAGCGCCTAATATCTTTACATAACATGTCTGCAAACGAACTGTATCGCGTTGAAGTCCGTCTCCAAAATGGAATAAATAGATTTTATCTTGTACGTGAACTCAACACCGATGCAAAAAAATTTGCGGCAACACGCATGATAAAATCCGGGTCAAAGCCAACCAAAGCAGAGATAAACCGGTGCATTGGGCTCTACGGTTTTGATCTTGAGATGAAATGCCAAAATAAAGTGGCAAAGTTTCGTGCAGAAAAATTTTCATTCGAGCGGTATGGGGACGAGGATGAATACTATGAACTTGAACGGTTCCGATATCTCCTCTCCCAGGGGCCGCCGGAAGATATCGAATCAGAGATGGCCGTTCATATCGCGACCGTCGCACGATTGGTCGACGTGATCGTTACGCCAACCGAGGTCTCCCGCCTCTTTGCAACCGGTGAGATCCCGAAAGGAAAACGGCTTTCCGAGATAAATATCCTACAGAATCTGAAAAATGCATATCTGCTGCAGGGAAAAAAAGACCGCCTCACCGTACGAACAGTTCTTTTGCTCCAAGACGTCCTCACCCAAAATCTTGGATCCGTTTCCCTCTCCGCCGAGTCAAAAAAGTCTCTCGAGGAACTGATCACCTCCTTTGATCAAAAAATCAAAGAAAATGCTCACCCCTTCGAGCAATGCTTCCTGTTTTACGAGGCATTCTCTCTCTTGTTCCCGGAAGAAGAGCTTCTTGGCGCTGAACTATTCTCGCGCCTTTCCACTGGGTTTGGATACCGTGTCCCAATCGGGTCATGGAATGAGATCATCAACTGGGTAAAAAAACAGAACGAGGTCCTCGAGGTCCAGATCCACCGTTCGTTTGCCGATCTCACCAGAAAAAAGGTCGGCGTCAGACAAAAGCAGCTGGATTTCTTCGGCCAAAACCCATAGACAAAATTCTCCATAGCCCTTTTTTTTAATATTACTGTTTTTGGCTCTTTCTCGGTTTCCAAAACCCATACTCATATCCTATTAATTAAGTAGTCAGAACTCGCACTAATAAACACACTATCATGGACCGTGACAATCAACCGATCAATCTAAAAGACGTTCTCATAGAAATGAAGAACATCAGCGAACTTATGGTTGATCTGGCATACTCTGCCGTTCTTTTCGAAAGCCATCCTATAGCAGATGAGGTTATAGATCTCGAAGAACGTATGAACGACCTCACCTATCAGGCACGCATTGCCAGTATGATGAGTGTGCGGCGCATTGAAGAGACCGAACCGATGAGCGGCCTCCTCCAGCTCGCTGAAGCCTCTGAGAGGATATCGAACCAAGCCGCTGATATTGCAAAAAATATCATGCGGCATGTTTCCTTCCCCGCAAATCTGCGCAGAGCCCTTCCCGATGCCGAGGAAGCCACCCACCGGACCGTTGTTATTCCCGGTAGTCCACTTGACGGTGCACGGCTTGGTGACATCAAACTTCAGTCCGCGACCGGCATTCGGATCATTATGATCCGAAGGCTTGGTCAGAGGATCTATGATCCCGACAAACACACCGTCGTTCGTGCCGGAGATATTTTAGTTGGCCGTGGTCCTGAGTATGGATATCCTGATCTCTGTAAACTATCCGGTCAGCCAGTTCCAAGTGACGAGGAGGACGTGGTCTGTCCGATCAGCGACCTTGACCGTGCGGCTGCTCTCATGATCGAGATGAAAAACATCAGCGAACTTTCTGTGGGTCTTGCCTACACCGCTCTCCTTCATGACAATCTGGATCTGGCAAACGAGGTCATGGCGTTAGAGGAGGAGCTCGACGAGATGCGGCTTCGCCTCGATCTGTGGACCCTTGAAGCAGCCAAACGGACCGAGGACGTGGCAAGCCTTCGCGGCATGCTCTACATGTCCTCATTTGCTGAGTCCATCTCAGATGCCGCAGGTTCCATAGCAGATGTGGTTCTTCGTGAGATCGAGGTCCCCCCGATCGTTCAGCGGATCGTTCGCGAATCCGATGAAGTCATCACCTGGCTCACGATCCAGGAAGGATCCATTCTTGACAAACGGTCCCTTTCTGAGTCCCGTGTTGGTACGGTGACCGGAATGGTCATATTTGCCATCAAACATGAAAACAAGTGGATATATCGTCCGGCAAGGACCGTTCGCTTGTATGCCGGCGATCTCCTGGTCGCTCGTGGCAGACTTGACGGCGAAGAAAAACTCTTTGACCTCTGCGGTCCGATACCGATGGAATAGACGAACAAAATAGGAGTAAAAAATATGACAGATATCGTATACCGGCTTGGTCCGGGTTGTGAAGTCGATGACATTGTTGAAGGCAACATGTACATCGGCAAAGTCCAGGGTTTTGCGACCTTTGGAACCTTCGTTCAGTTAAATGATACCACCAAAGGTCTCCTGCACAAAAGCAATGTGCTGACCGATAAAAAGGAACGCGATTCCATCGTCGTTCTCGCAAACCAAGTCAGACCCAATGGAAACATCGACCTTCGTGAAGTCGACCTTCGTGAAGGAAGTTATGAGACCCAGCTCATCACAAAAAAGGTCAACCTGACCCATCTTTCCGACCTTGCCACAAGGATCGGCAGAAATGTCACGATCGAGGCAGATGTCGTACAGATCAAACAGACCTCAGGTCCGACCATCTTTACCATCTGTGATGACTCCGGTGTCGAGGATGCCGCAGCCTTCACAGAAGCAGGTGTTCGTTCTTATCCTGAAGTGAATCTTGGCGACGTCGTCAGAGTATTTGGTGAAGCGACCCGCAGAAATAATCAGATGCAGATCGAGGTCTCCGGTATTCAGGTCCTCAGAGGTGAAGAGGCCGATAATGTTAGAAACAGGATCAACCGTGCTCTCGAAGCTCGTGCCGAACCACCCGACGTAACACCCCTGATCAAAAGTGATGTCATCGATGCTCTCTGGCCTGAGATGCGAAAACTCGCAAAGATCGTCCGCCGCGCTGTTCTTACCCAGCAGCCGATCATTATCCGTCACCACGCCGATGCCGATGGGATCTGTTCAGCCGTTTCGATCGAGACCGCAGTGACCCAGTTCATCCGTGACAATGGTGGGGATCCGGATCAGGACAACTTCCTCTTACGCCGCTCTCCATCAAAGGCTCCCTTCTATGAGATCGAAGACGTGACCCGCGATCTGGACATGATGCTCAAAGATCATGTTCGCTTTGGCCAAAAACTCCCGCTCATCCTTCTAACAGACAATGGCTCGACCGAGGAGGACATGCCCTCATACAAGATGACCGAGGTCTATAACCTTGACGTCATCGTAGCAGATCACCACCACCCAGACGACACCATCAACAAGTATCTCCTTGCCCACGTGAACCCGTATCATGTCGGCGGCGACTTTGGTGTCACCGCAGGAATGCTTGGAACGGAAATTGCCCGTCTGATCAACCCCGCGGTCGAATCCCGTATCCTCCACTTCCCCTCAATTGCCGGAGTGGCCGACAGAAGCGACGCTCCCGAACTCGACTCTTATCTTGCATTGATCGAAGGAAAATACACCCGTGAAGACTGCAAAGATATGGCCGTTGCCTTAGATTATGAGCAGTACTGGCTCAGATTCAACGACGGACGCGAGATCGTTCGAGACATCCTCAACATCAACAATGCGCCCGAACGCCATGTAAAACTCGTGAACCTTCTGGTCAGCGAATCAAACCTCGCGATCCAGGATCAGATGAACACCATGATGCCGCATGTCAAAGCACAGAAGCTTACCTCTGGTGCAAATCTTTTCCTTGCCGATGTCGAGATGTTTGCTCACCGGTTCACCTTCCCACCTCCGGGCAAATCCTCAGGCGAAGTGCATGACATCCTGTGTAAAAAGCATGTGGGCGAACCGGTCATCACCCTTGGTCTTGGTCCGGACTTTGCGGTCATCAGGTCCCGCGGTGTCATGATGAATATCCCACAAATGGTCAGATCTATGCGGAATGAAATGCCAGGAGCAGGTATTTCCGGCGGCGGCCACTTAGTTGTTGGCAGCATCAAATTCGTCGAAGGTATGCGTTCTCAAGTGATCGAAAAGATGATCGAAAAGATCTCTGAATTTACCGTATCGTAACGGTAAATGCCCAGTTCCTCTTTTTTGATCCATGGATTTTCATTACGAGAATTATAACAACATCTTTATAAGTTAGTAGATACTATACTTACTTGAGGTAAGTCAACATGGCAGAAACTAAAACAATTCTACAAAGATACAATGAAACGCAGGGCAAGATCCTCGGATACCTGAAAGCAGGTGTATCCAAGGGTGGAAGATTCTTTAAAGCGAAATATATCGCACAAGATCTCGGTCTATCTTCAAAAGAAGTTGGCACCAATCTCGCTATCCTCTCCGAAATATGCGATGAGCTGGATATCAGCCGTTGGAGTTATTCCAACAGTACCACCTGGATGGTAACAAGCAAAATACTATAATTTTCTATACCATCTCGACTATCCATTTCTTTTTTATTTCCCCAATGGAAAACAACAAACTTAATTACTGTTCCTTCCCTCTATGTTAGTATGGCTAGTAAAATTATTGAGATAGTGGAAACCTTAGAATTTGTATCTGATATCGATGGAATAAAAGACTGTCTGATGGCTCAGCAGGGTCCTCATTGGTTTAATATCGATGTTCCAAAAGGTTCTGGTTTCAAAACAGGTGACAAAGTTCGTATAACTGTCGAGAGGGTCGACTGATCAAAAGTATGGAACGAAAAAATCAGCTGGTAATCGCAGCCGTTATATGTCTTGTTATCGGTATTTGCCTTATTCTGGCATTTGTTGGTGGGCCCTCCTTAACGGTCGGGACCTCGGTCTATGAAGACGGTGTGCTAAAAACTCCCGTCCATTACGATGGGGAACCCCGGGATGTCTGGTTCCAGTACAATATCTTCATGCAGGATTCCCTTCTCTCCTCCACGCAGGTCTGCGAATCACAGCATGTTCTTGGAACGCTGACCAAAGGTGACTTCGATACCGAACTAAGAATAGATCTTGGTCCTGGCGAATACAAGGTGTTCATCTATGTTCTTGAACGGGATGAAGGAACCAAACGAATAACCGGATTCATTCAAAATATTATCATCGCATGACGCTGATATTTGATAACGCCCAACTTTTTGATCCTGCGATCGGCCAGTGGGTGCCGACCGCCTTTTCTGTTGAAGATGGCATGGTGCTCCTCGTTGGAAAACCAGGGTCCCTTAAAGGAAGTTTCGTAACTGATCTAAAAGGCGCCCGGGTCGTGCCAGGTCTGATCGATGCCCATGTCCATATCGAGAGTTCTCTTCTGACCCCTCGCGAGTTTGGCCGGCTTTCCCTTAAAAACGGTGTCACCACAGTGATTGCCGATCCCCATGAGATAGCAAACGTGTCCGGATGTCCCGGGATCGATTTCATGCTTCGGGATGCAAAAAATTCGCCGGCTGATATTTTCTTTATGATCCCTTCCTGCGTTCCGGCAACGCCGCTGGATATGGGTGGCGCCGTTGTCTCTTCTTCGGATATTGCTTCGTATCGAAACGATCCCTCGGTGATCGGATTAGGGGAGATGATGAATGTTCCTGGTGTTTTGAATGGAGACCCGGAGGTCTTGGCAAAGATCGCACTCTTTGACCATGTGGATGGTCATGCCCCGGGACTTTCCGGTGAGGCACTGTGCAGATACATCTCCCGGCATATAAAAACTGATCATGAGTGTATCTCTGCCGAGGAGGGGAACGAAAAGCTCTCTCTTGGCATGTATGTTCTGCTTCGAGAAGGGGATGCTGCGAAAAATGTGGCCGCCCTTTCCGGTATCGTGAATGACTGGACCGCGTCCCGCTGCTGTTTTTGCACCGACGACCGGCATGTGGATTCGCTGGTCCGTGAGGGTTCGATCGATCATTGTATTCGGGTTGCGGTCGGTTCCGGAATGTCTTTGGAGCATGCTCTGCGACTTTCGACCCTTTCTGCTGCCGATTGTTTTGGTCTTCTCGACCGTGGGATGATCGCTCCCGGGAGAGTTGCCGATTTCTGTATATTACAGAGCGGATCCGAATTCCGCATTTTAGATGTGTATAAGAACGGGATCCACGTCTCATCACTACCTAAGCCGAAAAAAGCAGAGGGTTGTATCAGCCCGCCGTTTTCTTGCCGTATCCCAAAGATCGAGGAGCTCGCTCTCCCGAAAGGAAAGCTTCGGGTCATTGGTCTTGTCCCGGGTGAGATCATGACCGAGATCCTAGACAGTGAGACCGCATTAAATGTCCAGAAGGTGGTGAGTGTTGACCGGTACAGATCCGAAGGGTTTGGTGTCGGTCTTGTTCAAGGATTTTCCTTGGTGAAGGGGGCACTCGCCTCCTCGATCTCGCACGATGCCCATAATATTATTGCGACCGGCGTTACCGACGAGGAAATAATTCAGGCGATTTCCGCCGTGAAAGATTGTGGCGGCGGAATGGTCGTTGTGTGTGATGGCATCTCAACCATTCTTCCTCTGCCGTATGGTGGGCTGATGACATCTCTCCCCTATGAAGAGGTCATGAACCAGATGGATGAACTTGTGGGCGAGCTCGATCTTACGGGGGCGTCTTTGGCCGCATTCATGAATCTGTCCTTCCTTTCCCTCACCGTTATCCCTCATCTCAGGATCACTCCTCGCGGGCTTTTTGACGGCGATGCATTCAAGGATGTGCCGATCCTTTTTGAGTAGGGGAAAAGACTATTTGGTTTTCAGAACATACGTATCAATATGAACGTTACCCGGCTCCTGTCTTTGATAATGATAGCGGCATTTCTGCTTTTGCTTGTTCCAGGCCAGGTCCTGGCAGCTCCGGGTCTGGTCATAACACAGCCTGATGACGGTAAGGTCACTGACGATACATCGGCTTTTGTAAATGGATCGAATCGCTACGGATATTTGAGCGTTAAATCGATAGATGTCGTTGTTATGGGTACTGACACCGAGATCACGGTCGAGTATGAGATAACACCATGGATCGCCTTTTTGGTATTTCTTTTTGGCAAACAGGATCTAAAAAATCGCGTTCTTTGTGTCGTTGGATATCCTGAGGCAGGGAAAGATAATCAGGCCGCGACATTTACCTACGTCGATAACGGTCGTGCAAAGATCACTGTAGATAATGTTATAATCGATTATGGGGATGGATCCTATTGGTATCCGGCCCATACATTTGGTACGGTTATTCCAAAACTCACCTTTGTCATTAGTCCTACTGAATCCAAGAACTACAAGAATACTAAGGTCATGCAAAAAGGGTTTGGATACTTCCACTGATCTGGAATATCGGTTGCGAATTATTATTAATATTTAACTTTTTTATATGTTGGTTTTCCGTTGTCACCGGTTCTCTTTGCATCTTCCAAGTGTTTTCGTCTGCTCTCCGTCCAGAGAGAAACTTTTTTCACAACGGTTGGTCTTAGGTAGATCCCGGTGAAGGCAATGGTAAGACCTGCTATGGTGAGGAGGATCATTGCTATGATGCCGTCGGTTGTGGTGAACGGGAAGGGCTCGACCGGCGAGATGGACAGGAAATAAATGATTGCGCCGTATGCGATCATCCCGATCGCGACTACAAAGAACGGGACCACAAAAATCTTGGAAAGACCTTCCTGGTAATTCTGAACATAATCTGTGATTTTTCCTGCGGAGGCGACCAAGGCTGCGATAACGATCCAAATAACTGCGCCGTACAGGAATGTAAGAGCGAGATAGATCATGCCAACATCCCCTGAGTTAGGGTAGTTGGTGATTATACTCATCAAACCTGAAATGGCACCGCCGAGGACAAAGATCCCTGCTGCCAGATAGGCAATAAACGAGAACTGACCTTTTTCAAATGATTCGACTATTGCGTGCCAAGCATACACAAAGTACTGGTCGAAATCAAATCCTTTGAACAGCAGATAGAGGCCAATTATCCCAATTGCTACAAGAATTGCGGAAACGTTTGGTACCAGGAGAGCTATCAGAGCATAGAGAAATAGAATGAAACCGATCGGGAGCAGGATACTTCGTGCGATCTTTGGGTCGTTGAGAAGTTTTTTGATGATATAGTATGTCCCTTCGATGTTTGGCAGCTGCTTGATGATCACACGGACAACACTTGCTACTTTGAGGTGTGACTGAATGATCGGGAGAACATATTCGTCCTCGGCTCCGTCGGAGATAAGGATACATTCGGTAACTCCTGTTGCTTCGATAACTATTTTGAGCAGGTCCCCTATCCTTCGGTCTCCTTCGAGCATATTCATATGATTGCCCCCTATCACGGCAATTTCTACCTCTTCACCGTTTGCTTTCAGCTGGTCGTAGGTTTTTATCGCCTGAAATATAGCATTTGTATCTGAATCTTCGGGATCGGCAATACCAAGTCGGGTCGCGGCGTCAAGACAGGCTTCTCTGCCAACTGCGGGACTCTCTATACCAGCCTTATATCCCACGTCATCATCTCTGTCAATGCTCAGGATCAGAGTACGTGCGCTCATTGTTATACAATTACCATTTATGCATTAAATATCTGTGGGGAAAAAAGCGAAAAAAATATGGATTGTATCTGAAAACTTCAGATAAGCTTTGAGCGCTGAAGTTTCAATAAGTCCTCGGTAGTGATTCTCTCTCCACTCTTGAATGCGTTGAAGATAGTTTCTGCTTCCTTTCTTGCGGACTTGTTTTCCTTTACGCTCTTGACTTTCTTCTGCTTAGAGCGGACGCCTGTCAGGACTTTATCATAATCACGCAGCTGTTTCTGGCATTCAAGGAACTGTTTGTGCTCTGCATCTGCAGCTTCCTGTGCCTCAACGAACTGTTTGTGTTTTGCGTCTGCACCTTCGCGTGATTTGTCGGCCTTTCTGTAGCACTCGACCATGAGGTCGTGGTGTTTCTGGGCAAGCTCGGCTTTTAACGTAACTTCAGCGTGGATCGCGGATGCCTGTTTGCGGTATTCGCGTGCCTCGACTAAGCGGGTGCGGACTTCTTTGTTCTGCTCGTGTTCAACTTCCTGGTCCTTGAGTTCGGATCTGAGCTGTTTGATTTTATCAACAAGCTCGTTTTCCTTCTCTTTGGACATCTGTTCAGTCTGCTGTCTCTCTTCGAGCTGCTCGATCTGACGCAGGACATCTTTTGATGAGGGCTTTTTTTCGTGGCTCTGTGCCGCGGATCCAGTTCCCTGTTCGCCCCGAAGAGCATCTATCTCTTCAAAGAGGGTATTTGCCTTGTCATTTAACTCATTCCTCTTCTCCTTAAGGGACTGAACATCGTTGTTGGACTGGTCACGGAGTTCTTTATTCTTCTGTGCGTCCTCGACATACTGGCGGGTTGCATTGTTTAACTCATTTCTCTCACGGGCAAAAAGGCTTGCCTGGGAGTTTAATTCGTTACGCTTTGCTTTGTGTTCTTCGGACTCTTCAAGGAGCAATTTTCTTTTATCG
>DALTVX010000054.1 GCA_029987395.1 Methanocorpusculum sp.
AGAGTCGTCTTCGTAGCCAATGACCTCATACGTGTGCTTTGGCTGAAGAGACAGAGCACGTGCGGGCCCTGATCCCATAGCAAAGAAGTTGTCCAGCTTCACGGTCCAGCCGGCTTTCTGTGAGCCAAGGCAGGAGATCGCTGGGAAATCAGTGTTCACATCGATGAAGGTCATGGGGAACTGGCCAACCATGCCCTGACGGAATGCAATGTCTCCAAGACCACCCATACAAATACGGGTAAAATAGTCACCGGCTCCATAGCCGCCTGGAACACTCACACCACAATCGACCACACGGGAACCGTTGTCGAGTTCGTGATATGCAATATTAAACAGATCTGCGTTCTCTACGAGTTCCTCGAAGAGATCAAGTCCTAGTTCGTTTACACTTACCAAATTAAATCACCCTTAGCAATATTACTCAGATATTGCATCGGCAAATAGATAAGAGTTATGAGTCGAGATCGACCTATCAGTTCTTCTTAGTGAGAAGCTTGTTTACCCGATCTTTCCCGTATCTGAGATTCACATAGCGTCTTCTTCCACTACCTTTGTTGGCATATTCCAGAGTGATGAGCCGAAGATGATCCAATTTTTCCATGATCTCATTGAACCGCGTGATCTTTGGAGCGTCCGCTAACATTGCTCTTCTGACATGCGCAGTGGTCGTCATCGTCTCATCGGTCGTCATCGTCACGAGTTGCTTCAGCACCTCCAGTTCGTCGGAGGAAAGCGACCGGATCGTGCCGGTCAGATGCATATCCCGGGAGGCAGAAAAGGCTTTTGCCAGATCCACCTCGGTGACCTGCCGCCGTGCATCCATCTCGGCATGCATCACGGCACGTTTGATCAGATCAAGGCCGATCCGAATGTCGCCGCACCGCATCGTGCGATCCACGACATGATCCAATTGCTCGGTGGAAAGAACATTTGGATACAGGCCCTGCGCTGCCCTCTGAGACAGGATCCCGGCGATCTCAGCGGCATTGTACGGCTCAAAGTTGATGGTTTCATAGCGGAAAACAGAGGAGACCCGCGCATCAAGGATCTGTTCGAGCAGGATGTCCGGGTCACTGATGATGACGATGACCCCGATTTTGATGTTTTCATAGACCTCATGGATCCGGAGAATACCATAAAGGACATTGTTGAACTCTTTATTATAAATCAGATAGTTCGCATCATCCAGACAGACAAGGGGTATCACTTCTTCCTTCTCGATGTATTTTGCGATCATGTCGATGAGCACTTTGAAGGCAGTACCGGATGGCGGCTGACTGTTCTTCGTCAATTTTGTATAGATCCGGGAAAAAATAGCATATTCAGTGCTGTCTATCTGACAGTTGATATGGATCGGGATGATTTTTGTCGTTGCTTCCTCGACCTCTTCGAAGAATTTCTTCACCGAGGTGGTTTTTCCGGTCCCGGGAACGCCGCGGCATATGGAATTGAGAATATTTCCGCCGATAAGGGCGGGTTTGGCGGCAAAGGCCAGCCGTTCTATCTGTTCATCACGATAATCAAACTGCTCGGGAACGAACGAGATATCAAAGACTTCTATGTCTCTGAAAAGAGTCTGATCCCACATCAGCAGATTTTTTTTCATTTTTGCCTCATTTCATGCATTTTTTACAGAGGTTTCTCCCCATAAAGAGATTAGAAACATCTCTTTGAACTTTCGAGATCGGGGCACCGCATTTTTCGCAGACGAACTCGCCCTCGGGAGCGGGAGCTTCAAAGGCTGGTATCTGATCGAGGACAGGATATTCCTGAGCTTCAGAGACGGGAGTCTCATCGGCACCGAGGAATTCCGGCTCTGGTTCTTCAGATATCGGACCCACGTCACGTGTATCCTCCAGGACCTCCATAGGTATCTCCTCCTCATCCTCCTCTATCGAAGGCAAAAGAGGCATCTCGTCCACAGCGTATTCTTCGGTATCCCCATCATCCTGCGCGTATCTGGAAAGGACCCGTTCTTTATATTTTTCGACTGCCGCTCGTGTCGTAGCGTCCAGAGTTCCGAATTCATCCAGAGTCCTCCCAAGGAAATCGGCGAGGTCTCGTGCAGCGGTCTCATTTTCGGCTATATCGGAGACCTCAACCCTCAGGCTTTCGTAATTACCCAGATTGATCGTCACTCCGATCGTTATTGTTCTTTTATCCACCATAAGCAGTGTGTACTATTCTCATATGATTTGCAAAGAATTAATGATACTGATGAGCAATATAATAGTTAATCGGACAGATGATGAAAGTTACCCCCGCTGAGCCGCAAGGTTATGA
>DALTVX010000055.1 GCA_029987395.1 Methanocorpusculum sp.
GAGCGGTACAACACCGAGACCGGTGAGGTGGAGGACACCTTGGAGGTGGAATGCCATGACGAGGACGGTCTTGAAGCAATGGAAGCCCTAACAGATGTCAAAAGACCAAACGGCGAGTGGCAGGGATATCAATATGTGTATGTCTCAAATGGTGTGGAAAAACACATCCGCCCTGTAAATTACAAGTAATTTTTTTACTTCTTTAAAAAAATCATTATTTTTTACGAATTTCATCCGTTTTACAAAAATTCCTTTTTTTCACACGAAGACAGTTAAGTGTAGAGAACCAATATAGTGTATCACGGGCCTATCCCCGGAAGAACAGGAAGATGTGAAAAATATGCAAGAAATCGTTTCCTCCTCAGAAGGACCAACCAAAAGATCGCTGCACCCCGCGAAGACTCCCGGGAAGAATGCTGCAGAGATCCGCAGAAAATATGCTCGAATCGAAGAATTAAAAGCTTCGGGAAAATAAGGCTTACCTTCACAACGCGTCATATATAACCATTATTCATTACAATAGTAATGTTTATGGAGACGTATTGGTATGCTTTTTCCTTTTTTCAACACTAATAATTATTCCAGTTTCTAGTTCCTATCCGACAGTCTGGCTTTTATGCCGGCTATCTTGAAAGCGGTGAACACTGCCACCATTATAATATCCATTTCGTCATGCATTTTTTGAGCGTCTTCCTTTGCAAAGGTATTGCTTGCAATATTTTGTCCCCCGATGCTCAAAGCATAACTAATAAACTCCTCTGGTTTAAATTGTGCTGACATTGTTTTATTGTACGTCACATCAATTTGGATCTCTGCAGGGACCCTGCCTTTTGTTTCTTGAGATGTGATAGTTTGTTCATCCATATTTTTACCTTACTAAAGACTCGTCCTTTAGATATACTAACCTTGCGTGCGGCCGGATAGCAAGACGGATACTAGACACAAAAGTTCTAGAACGGACTTATCACTCATCGAACGAGGGATAATTCAAACACGTTTTAAAGTTTTTCTGTTTGTGTGCGTGCGTGGGGTGTGCACGTGCATTCACGTGAAAAAATATATTTTGATTTGGGTGTGGAAAAAAGATATGAGAGATTTATTTGACGGTTGCTATTTCCATCCAGGTGTTTTTCTTGATCCCCGATGTTGGATCTAGTATTGGATAAGTTGGGCTCGAATCAAAATCCATTTTTGTATTAATATATAATATTCCCTTATATTCGTATAGTGAGCCTACATCTGGATATGGCGCTGATTTCCACTGCTTTTCTGTATTCCAATCACTTATAGTATAAATTTTTTTCGACAAATCGATCATTAGTAATTCTTTATCATAATAATCTTCAGTAGTATACACTTTGATAGAAATGCCCTTACGTATATTTTCCTGTGCCTGCTCTTTCTCCAACTTTCCTTTTTTGATGCATACCCAATACGTTCCCCCCATATCCACATACACAGTGCCAATTTTCATCGTACCGTCTTTACCGTCCGCCACGTTACCTACAAATTCCTTCCATTCAATTCTATTATTTATCGAGTATCTATCCTCAAATGCCCCGGCTACTTTCCCGAACTTCTTGTCTGTAATAAGCAAGGATACACCGGTCCCACTCGTACAAACTATCGATACCGTTCCAACTGGATTTATTCCGGAATCCCAGGAAAGCGTCATACCGGGACCAAAATCCCCGGTTGCACCAAATTCGGCCGTTCTATCCACGCCATCCACCATGATCTTAAAGCCTCCTGCGTGGAGAACGTCGCCATTCAGATGAGTTATCATAATGATATTTCCCTGATGGTCGATGGTTGCTCCAAGAATCGGGGCAGGTTCTGCCATGCCAAAGCCACCCACCACGGCAGCTCCGATAATGCCAACAAACACCGTTGTCATGGCAAGAATTAGTATCGTTCCAAGGATCGGGGATACTCCATCATTTTTCGAAAAGCATACACTCCACATATAATAAATTATAATCGCGTACAACATGATTATACTATCCCTTGTGATTGTTTTTTCTAAAAAATATATGGTCTTTGGTTTGGTTATGAGAGAATTATAAGAAATCTATTTAAATATTGCTATTTTAATTCAACCAATCTTCAATTAACTATCTTATATGCTTTAATGTAGTTTTTTGCATGTCCTGTAACACTGATTATTCTAAAAATTTACACGTGTTAAAAAAAAGGGAATGGAACATTAGGTAGTGAAGCCGTTGGAGGGACTTGAACCCTCGGCCTGCTGATTACGAATCAGCCGCTATACCGCTAAGCCACAACGGCACGCTTCTGTGCTCAAACATATTGCCCGTTGGACAATAAATAAGTTATTGGTTTATGAATACCCTTGCAGGGTCGAGGTATCATTTTCGGGTCCATGCGCCCCGACCGATATCTGTCCAAACTTCGCTTCGTACTCGTTCACACTTTTTTGCAGGGCCGCAAGAAGCTTCTTCGCATGTATCGGGCTTATTGCGACGATCGACTTTGCTTTCGCCTGATTTCCGACAGGAATATGATGCAAAAATATCATCGTGAACTCATCATCCTTGAACGCGATCTGGATCATATTACTGTATACCGGGTCAAGGTTTTGCGGGATCTGGATGTTGAGTTCGTTATTTACCATAATTATTAATAGTGTGTTAAACGAACTTATGTCTATGGAACCATCATCCCGGGATGACATGATTTCTGTGACAGATGTGGTAAAAGCGGGCACGTGCCCGATGCAGCTCTACCTCGCAAAATCTTCAAAGTCCCCCTATGAGGAGCCGATTTCCTATACGGTCGCAAAACAGCTCTCCTATTATCTGGGGGATATCCTTTCAGTAGAGGACATATGGGAAGAGGGACTGAAAAATATGGTGCCGGAGGATCAGCCTGCTCTTTCGTACCTTGAAAATATGGTCACTGCCTGCAGCAAAGTGACCTGGCGTCAGGCAGAACGGTATGATGTATCTGTTTTTTCTGAAAAATATGGAATCTATGGCAAAGTCGACCGGTTCTTTGATGATAGTTTTTCTCTCGTAAAAAGCGGGTCGGCTCCAACGCGCGGGGTCTATCTCTCTGACCGTCTCAGAGTGGTTTGTTACGCGATCTGTCTTGAGGAGATGCTAGGGAGACCTTATTATGGGCGGGTCGAGTATCTTGTTTCAGGAACTATACGTAGCGTAGTCGTCGAACCAAAGGACAAACGGGCTCTGTTCCTCGCACTCCGTGCAGCAGAAAAAGTACATAAAGGCGGGATCCCAAAAGTGGTCCGCGGTCCGTATTGTTCCTGGTGCAGATTCCAAGAAACCTGCTCAGCTGTTGAAAAACCTAAATCTCTCTTTTCTAAAATGATGTCAAAGGCATAACTTAGATATTGTGAGAAAAAGAATATACTAAGCTAGTCATGACCTTTGAACTCTCAGAAGATATTCTCGAAGCAATACTCAATACCGGGAAGGAGACGGTAAAGGTCTCGAATCTGGAAGATCTGGTACACAGCGATACCACCGGGCTCAGCAAAGCGGTCACCTGTCTCAAAGATAAAGGGTATGTCACCGAGTCATCGGCCGGACTCACTCTTACCGACAAGGGATCGGTCAAGGCGGCTCAGGTCGCGCGAAAACACGCTGTTCTCACAAGTTTTCTCACCGATGTTTTAGGAACTGAACCGGATGATGCCTCTAAGGAGGCATGCATCATGGAGCACAGCATATCCTCCGAGACCATTGAACTTCTTGATACCTTCCTCGAAAAGCGCGGCTCGGAACATAAAGCCGGCCGCGGAAGAGCATGGAGACGGGGAGGCGGCGAGCCGCCAAAGAGCACCTCTCCGGGACATGAAGGGCATGGTGACCTCACCAAACGTAATCCGATCGTGTCTCTCTCTGAGTGTCAGGAAGGTTCTCTTCTGCATGTATCCATGATCCGGTGCTTTGCAAAACACAGCCGTCTCATCGATCTCGGTGTCATTCCGGGCGAACTGATCACGCTCAGACGCAAACTTGACAATAATGCGGTGGTAATAACCGTGAAAGGATGTGACATCGCCTTAAGCCCCGAGGTCGCCGAAAATATCATGGTTGAGCGGTGTAACGCTCAATGATGCGCCGGGCTGTTTTGATCGGGAACCCCAGTGTAGGGAAATCCCTTATTTTCAATCACCTGACCGGTCTTGGTGTCGAGGTGAGTAATTATCCCGGGACCACCGTTGGACTGATGTCTGGTGTCGTTCGTTACAGCGATACAGAATTTACTCTCGTGGATCTACCGGGGATCTATTCTCTCTCGGGAAAATCTGGCGAGGAACAACTTGTCCGTGAGTATCTCATCACCGGTGACGCTGATTTAATTGTCGCCATCTTAGATGCGAAACATCTTGAAAGGAATCTGTATCTCCTGCTGCAGGCAGCAGAGATCAGAAAACCTCTGGTGATCGTTCTTAACATGATGGACGATGCACGGTCCGCGGGAAAGATCATCGACGGTGCTGCTCTTTCGGAAAAGTTTGGCGTTCCGGTGGTCGAGACCATTGCCACTCAGGGAAAAAATCTTGAGAAGATCGCCGACTATGTCATAGCCGAGGAGCTGTTTGTTCCAAAGATCGTTCCCCGATACGATCACCACATCGAGGCGGCAGCAAAGAGTCTGCAAAAACATTACGATCTTTCGGAGGCCGAAGCTCTTTTAGCACTCGAGAACGTTTCCCTCAGCACCCTCTCGCCCGAGGTGATGGAAAGTGCCTCGGTCGTTTCCGAGGAGATCCAAAAACGGCACATGATGTCCCCAAAGCAGATCATCGGGGCAAACCGGCACAACACGGCAAAAGCGATCTCTAAAGATGTAACGACGTTCGCTCCTTTGAAAAAACGCCTCGACTTCGACTCGCTTCTGACGCGAGGGTTCCCAGGCATCCCCATCCTGATCCTTACGATGGTGGGAATACTTGGTATCGTTTTCCTGCTCGGAGGATTTTTGGAGGAGGCTATCACAGGGGCGATGTCGATGTATCTTTTAGATCCGTTCCACTCTCTAGAGTTTGCACCTTTTATTGATACGGTTGGTAGCGCAGTGATCCTCGCCTTAATGGCAGGTCTTGGGATCGCGTTTCCGTACGTTTTTTTGTTTTACATCTTCATCTCGATCCTGGAAGACACCGGATATCTGACCCGGGCCGCATTTCTTGCCGATCGGGGAATGCATAAAATCGGGCTCCACGGACAGGGTCTGATCCCGCTCGTTCTTTCGTTTGGGTGCAGTGTTCCTGCGATCATGAGCACACGTTTTCTCCCAACCAGGCGTGAACGGATCATTGCCTCTGTTCTTGTGACGATGCTCCCCTGCTCGGCGAGAACCGTGGTTATATCAGGTATCGTTGCCTCCTTTGTCGGGTTTGGCGCAGCGTTTTCTATCTACGGGATCATCTTCGTCCTGGTTTTTATTATAGGCTGTATTCTTTCCCGCGTCACACCGGGTGAACAGTACGGGATGATCCTTGAGATGGCAGAGCTCCGCCGCCCGATCCCGAAGTACGTTGTCAGAAAAGCATGGATGCGGGTACGCGAATTTTTGTATATCGCGATGCCCCTTCTCTTGATCAGCAGTATATTCCTCGGGATCTTCGAATATTTAGGTCTGGTTGCGTTTTTCCAGTCGTTTATCGATCCAATTTCAACTGCAGTTCTAGGCCTGCCTGGATTTGCATTCACCGCGCTGATGTTTGGTATCCTCAGAAAGGAGATGGCGTTTGAGACCCTCGCGATTTTAGGTGGGACGACCGATCTCGGCTCGATCCTTTCGAGCTCGCAGCTCTATATTTTCGCCTTGGTGTGCGTTCTCTTCGTTCCATGTATCTCAACCATCGCTGTTTTGATGAGGGAGATCGGGGTAAAGGGCGCCGCCCTCATCACGGCGTTCACTCTTATCCTCGGTACCTCTCTTGGGGCACTTCTGCATTTTATTTTTATGCTGTTTTGAGTGGAGATACCCAAACTCCCTCTCAATAAAAATAACATGACCGAGAGCCTATAGTATAGTAACAATGCTGACTTTTATCGGGCTTGGCCTCTTTGACGAATTTGACGTATCGGTCCGTGGTATGGATGCCATCCGATCTGCTGACACGGTGTTTCTGGAGGTGTACACCTCGGTCCTTACCGGTGCCCCGATCGAACGGCTCGAAGCGTTCTATAATAAGAAGATCACCCCGCTCTACCGTGAGGATGTGGAGATCCATGCAGATAAGATCCTTGATGCCGCAGAGTCTGGAAACGCGGTTTTTCTGACCGCAGGTGACTCAATGATCGCGACGACCCATTCCGATCTTCGTATCCGTGCGGCCGGTCGAAACATTCAAACAAAGATCATTCACGGAGCTTCGATCACGACCGCGGTCTGCGGCCTTTCGGGTCTACAGAACTACCGTTTCGGCAAATCCGTTTCGGTTCCGTTTCCGTATGGAAAATGGTTCCCGATGACCCCGATCGAGGTCATCTCGGCAAACCTGAAGGATAATCTGCACACGCTGGTTTTTCTTGACATTCAAAAGGACAAGGAACGGTATATGAAGATCTCCGAGGCAGTGGAACTTTTAGAGGAGCAGGCAAGTCGCGTGGATGCGAAGATCCCGCTGTATGTCGGTATCGCCCGTGCGGGATCTCCCGACCCCGTGGTCCATGCAGGAAATTCTGAAGAAATGAAGACATTTGATTTCGGCTCTCCTTTGCATATTCTCATCGTTCCCGCCCTGCTCCATGACATCGAGCGTGAATATCTCGAGAGGTTTGCAGGTCTATGCTGATCGACGCATACGGGAAGATTTTTGCAAATTCCGGTGTCGAGAGTATCGTGCCGAAGGATACGGTTCTTGGCGAGAACGCGGATGAGATCCTCGAAATGGTCTCCTGTTATGCATCGGACGGTAAAGTATTTTTCAAAAAAGGTGATCTGGTAAATGCGGCGGCCTCGTTTGCGTACGGCCATGGATGGCTGGACGCCGGACGATATCTCGGATATCTCGCCGGCTCTCCCTTTGCCCCGCCGGTAATCGATGAATCTCTTCCTGATTCTCTTGCCGGGCATCTGGATGAGAAGACCCATCGGTATCAGAGGATGCTCACGAATGCATTGGATGGGGTCACCCCTTCACCAGACAAAGAGACCTTGATGTATGCTGCGGCATCCAGGATCCATGCAAAAGCCCAGTCGTATCTGAATCTGGGAGCAGAGCGTCTCCCAAACGATCTCATCAATGCTCTGGTGCTGTTTTCCTACGGATACGGCTGGTTAGACTGCGGTGTTCGTGCTGGTCTGTTTTCGATTTCCGGTGACCGGCATCTGTTCACCATCTAAAACAGTCTCTTTCGCCACTTTTTTACGAGCTGCAGCGTTTTTTCTGTGTATGGGGGATACCGGAGAGCTGGATCGAGTATTGTACTCCTGATCACAACAGTTCGTTTTCTCGTGAATGTTTCAAGAGAATCCTTTCCGTGATATTTTCCCATCCCGCTTGTCCCGACCCCGCCGAAGGGTGCATTCTGGTTTGCTACCTGCATCATCACATCATTGATGCAGACACCCCCTGACTGGTGGTCCTCGAGAAGTGCATTGCAGAAGGTTTTGTTCGACGAGAAAATGTACAAGGCCAGCGGATCATGAATGATCTGGAGTTCAAGTTCATCCCTCCTCTCCCAAGTGAGGATCGGAAGGATCGACCCAAAGACCTCCTCCTGCATGATTTCGTCGGCAAGGCTTGCGGACAAAATCGTGGGCGCGATCTTTTTTTCTTTAGGGTCATGCTCTCCGGCCCGGAAAATATGGTTCTCCGGTGTTTCATATGAGACCAGACGGTCATATGCCTCTCTGGTGACGATTTTTCCGTAGTCGGAATTTGTTGCCGGATCATCTCCATAGAGATTAAGGATCTCCAGTTTTAGTTTGCTCACGAGCTCGTCCCGGATGGAGTTTTGTACCAGCAGATAATCCGGGGCTATGCATGTCTGCCCGGCGTTTGCAAATTTTCCCCAGACGATTCGTTTTGCAGCCACAGAGATATTCGCCGTCTCATCAACGATACAGGCATTTTTTCCGCCAAGCTCCAAGGTGACGGGTGTAAGATGCACCGCCGCTTTCTCTGCGATCAGTTTGCCTGTTTCTTTTCCGCCGGTGAAGAAGATGTAGTCATACTTTGCATCTAAATCGACCTCGTCCTCTACACTGACCCACTCCTGTGGAAAAACTTCAGCAAGGATCGTTCTGATGATCTTTCCAGTTTCCGGGGATCGTCGGGATGTTTTTCCCACGACCACATTTCCTCCGGCGATGATGCCGGCAAGTGGGAGCATAAATAGATGGAATGGATAATTCCAGGGTGCAAGAAGAAGAACAAGACCCAACGGGTCATGACGGATGTAGGTTTTCGCCGGGAAAAGAAGCAGAGGAGATTTTACCTTCTCGGGCTTCAGGAATTTTTTCGCATGCTTGAGCAGGTACTCGATCTCGTGAAGGACGGGGGCGATCTCAAATGCGTATGCCTCGAACGGACATTTTCCAAGATCAGTAAAAAGAGCGGCCGTGATCTCATCCTCATGGGCATAAATGGATGCCTGGAGTTTTTTCAGAGCAAGGATCCTGCGCTGTATCGGGAGGGTATTGCCGGCCTGAAAAAAATATCGATGAGCTTCAATGGACATATGTTCCACTATGCTTCACAAAAATAAAAAGGGGTATGTCATTTTCGAAGGATAATTATAATAATGATCGCGAACCGATAAAAAAAAGTGGGAGTTTTTCTCCCCACACTGATTTTGCTTGCTTATGCCTTCTTTTTGGATCCTGCGGTCCAGGAAAGGATCATCGCAAGAACCAGGACAATGAGTGCCGCAATTATTGTTCCGTCCATCATCTGGAGGAATGACACGGCGTAGTTCTCCGAGACTCCTCCAAGGAAGATGTTTTTCAGGATGGAAACGATTCCTATCGAGATCGCCATTCCAAGCATTCTGGTGGTGGACAGGGTCCCGGAAGCCATGCCAAACTCCTGTTGGGTCACGGAGTTCATGATCGCTGTGCTGTTTGGTGTAACGAAGATCGCGATACCCACTCCAAAGAGTGCCTGAACTGCGATCATACTCCAGATAGCGGTTTCTGTACCGCAGGTGAGAAGCACGATCATTCCTATACTGATGATAAGCAGTCCTGTGGTGGTTGCGTACTTTGACGGGGCATGTTTGATGAGCCGGTCAAATGCGGTGAGGATCAGGGAACCGATACCAAATGCTGCGATACTTGCAGACAGGATCGCTCCGATCAGCCAGACCGGTTCAGCGGAGGCAGTACCCATAACGAATGCTCCAACCGTACCGATAACGGTCATGAGTATGCCGGATATGAGAAGCCATCTTGGCAGAAGGTGATCATAGAATCTTCCCGCAACGATCGTGAAGAGCACAAGGATCAGTCCCTGGGTGGTGACGATAAGAGCTCGTGGAAGTGCATCCGTGATCCCCCAGACGTTTGTCATGTAGAGAGAGACAAGGGAACCCATTGCATAGATCGCCACATAATACAGCAGGTTTGCGGAGTTGTTGAAGGTGAATCCTCTGTTACTGAGGATCAGATTGATTGGAACAAGGGGATTTTTATTCCTCTTTTCATAGAAGAAGAATGCTATCAGAAGCAGGATCCCGACGATAAGAAGTCCGAATGCTTCTGTGTTGGGCTGTTTGGAAAATCCGTAAAGAGCAAATCCCATACCGACCATAAAGAGAATAGCTCCTACCCAGTCGTAACGGCCTTTGTCGCTTGGCTGATCACGTGGAATGAAGGGGAGAGCAAGGATAAAGGAAAGAAGTGCGATCGGACAGAGAATCAGATACACCATCGACCAGCCAAAAACATCTGTAAGGGCTCCGGCAAGCAGAGGTCCGGCGAGTTGTCCCATAAAAACACCCGTCATGGCAATACCAATGGCAGTTCCACGCAGTTCAACTTTGACTGCTGACGCAAGCAAAGCTATAGCGGTTCCAAACATCATCGCATTTCCAATGCCTTCGATTGCTCGCATCATCAGGACCATCTCGCCTGACGTTGACATTCCAACCCCAAGAGATCCTATCCCTAAGAGGAGAACACCGATGCAGAAGAACCACTTTTTGCTGAATTTATCAGCGAGCCTTGCCGCTGGAATAAGAAAGATCGTGGATGTCAGCAGATAGACTGTCAGGATCCAGCCGTAAAGGCCCCAGTAATCAGGGCCCATCGTATACCCAAGCCCGTTAAGCATATTTGGGAGGGCAATATTTGTCGCTTCTCCGATAAACGGGGGTAAAAAACAGGCAATTGCAACCGTGATTGCAATAATATACTGTTTTGCACTCAGACGTAATGTTTGCATATACATCTTTATTGCTTTGGGATCGTATTAATGGATTACTATTTTGTGTTGATACTCAAAAAAGAGTTAATGCTAGATATTTTTGCGTGCTTCACTGATCATGTCGTCAGCACGTATCTCATCCAGGCCTGGTGCAAGAGATCGCCATTCGCTTTTGATTTCCCGTTCATCCAAGGGATCACGAAATTTCATCAAAGTTGTTACGGCACGCATGCAGGTTTTACAGAGGGGGACGGTGTTCTCCATATCCGAAGTTTCGCCGACTTTGAACTGCTGATGGGGGGTCGCACAGTCCGCTCCGCACAGGAAGCAGATGTTTGGGTGGTACCTCATCGCCTGTTTTTTCGGCTGCGGCTCTTCTGCAGGTATTCTTATAAGATGTTGGTCTTTGACGTTGGTCACGACCGAAGGCTGCTCTGGTTTTTCAAAGATATCATCGTGCGGTATATTTTCCAGATCATGGTTGTGTTTTTTTGTATCAAGAGTTTGGGTCTCATCTATGAACTCGTCATTCATATCATATTCTGATTTTGTCGGGCGTGATTCCTTTGGTGATTTTTTCTGTCCAAAGATCCCGGAAAAAAGTCCTTTCTTTTTTGGTTTGTCAGACTGCTCGCTTACGGTCAAAGCATCAATCCAGCCGTCAGATGCAGGCGAATGATCCATCTTGTCATAGACGCTCGATGAACCAGTATGGCCTACTGATCCAAGTATCGAATTATTTTTCTTTGCCTTAATTGGTTTTTCACAACTGATCGATCCGCCTAACGGATCAAACTCTTTTTTTCGTGCCAAATAAATCCCTCAACGTATATGAAATATATACCCATCCGATATTAATAACTCTCTCTCTCTCTTTTTTAGCCATTTAGTTAACTAAATCTATTATACATTCTATGGTTAATTAGATGCAATTAATAACCGTGGAAAAGTAATTTGTATGACGCATGCGCGATACGACCAAAACCCCCAAGATCCAGGATAGGAATCTACCGAATTATAAACTTCGTTTCGTTCTTCTCATACTTGCCGCACTGGTCTGTATTTTGGTCTCATTTGGTGTTGGAAGATTCTCTATCTCACTGTATGATGTCATCCTGATTTTTTTATCGCATATTTTTCCGATCCCCGAAACATGGGATTATGCGATGTACAGTGTTGTCATCAACATCCGGCTACCAAGGATCATAGCGGCGCTCCTTGTAGGGGCGGCGCTTTCAACCGCCGGTGCCGCATATCAGGGGATATTTCAAAACCCGTTAGTCTCGCCAGATATCCTTGGAGCTTCAGCTGGTGCGGGTTTTGGGGCGGCTCTCGCGATCTATCTCTCGCTTGGCAGCGGCATGGTCACGATCCTTGCCTTTGTCGGTGGTCTTATCGCGGTAATGGTTGCCTATTTGGTCAGTCGATTGACGAAAGGCAGCGCGACCCTTAGCATGGTCCTTGCCGGAATTTTAGTGGGGAGTTTATTTTCCGCATCAATATCTTATATCAAACTGGTGGCCGATACGACCGATCAGCTTCCGGAGATAACCTATTGGTTGATGGGCGGGCTTGGCGGTCTCAAGATGAATGATGTGCTATTTGCCGGCGTCATCATCTTCCTTGGGATCCTGCCGATATTTCTTGTCCGCTGGCGAATGAATGTTCTCACTCTTGGCGAGGATGAGGCGAAGAGTCTTGGGGTCAATACCCACAGACTTCGTCTTATGATCATCATCTGCGCTACCTTGATAACGGCGGTTGCAGTTTCAATTTCCGGTATCATTGGATGGGTCGGTCTTGTTATTCCGCATTTTTGCCGGATGATTTTTGGCTATGATTATCGAAAGATCATTCCCGCAGCTATTATTCTGGGTGGAGGTTTCCTTCTCCTCGTGGATGACTTTGCCAGAAATATCTCCACGACCGAGGTCCCGATCGGGATCTTGACCGCATTTGTCGGGGCGCCGATCTTTGCTTATCTACTGATCATGGGGGGCAAACGATCATGAGTGTCACGGTAAAAAATCTGAGTTTTTCCTATGGAAAAAAACTGCCGTTGGTGCTGGATAACATCTCTTTTTCCGCGAAAGACGGTGATCTTCTCGCTGTTCTAGGTCCAAACGGTGTAGGAAAAAGCACCATGTTTCGCTGTATGTTAGGGTTTTTAGAAAAATATACCGGCGAAATTTTCCTTAACGATATCGATATCAGGACCCTGACACATAAGCAGATCGCGAAAAAGATCGCGTATATCCCTCAGTCCACTCACCCGGTGTTCAACTACCCTGTTCTGGATGTGGTTCTGATGGGTCTTACCAATCAACTTCGTCTTTTATCTGCGCCAAATCAGACTCATATCGACGAGGCATATGCCGCGATGCAAAGTCTGGGGATTGGCCATCTGCGTGACGCTGGGTATGGTGAGATCAGCGGCGGAGAACGCCAGCTTGCTCTTATTGCCCGGGCACTTGTCCAAAAAGCGAAGATCCTTATCATGGATGAACCCACCGCAAATCTCGATTACGGGAATCAATTTCGGGTGATGTGCCGTATAGCGGATCTTGCCAAAGAAGGGTACATCATCATCCTCTCCACCCACAATCCGGATCATGCTTTTCTGTACGCAAATCGTGTGATGATGATCCAAAATGGAAAAGTGATAGCAGAAGGAGCACCTGATGATGTTCTGGATGAAAAACTGATCAAGGATGTGTATGGCGTGGATGTCCATATCGAAGAGTTCCAGTCAAAAAGACGTCATCACAAACTCTGTGTTCCGATAGAGGGCGGAGCACAAAGCGAAGAAAAATAGAATCGATAAAAATAAACTGGAACGTATGTTCCCGTTTTTTGATCAGAATCGATTTTTATTGCAGGGCACAGGTCCCTGCACATGGCTCCTTTTCAGGAACAACCAAACGATACGCATTTGCAAGGACAGATGAGTTTGCAAGAAGCCCTGCGACCAAAACAGCCTCCAATATTTCTTCATTGGTTACCCCCATCTTTTTTGCGACCTGCATATGGTACGTCGTACAGTGGTCACACCGTAACGCCGCACCTACGGCAAGACTGATGAGTTCTACGGTCTTTGGAGGAAGAGCTCCAGCCGAAGTTACTGCATTTTTATAGAGCAGATGTGCGATCAGCGCTTGGGGATTGTCCTCAAGTTTTTGATAAATAAGGGGAGATGTCCCAAATTCCTCTTCGATCTGTGCAAGCCAATCAGCAGCGGTCTTTTTTGCACCTTTGGTCTGTACTTCGCTGATTGCCTCCTCAAATTTTTTATCGATTCCTGCCATGATCTACACAACTATGTTAGTTTCAGAAAGCGGGCGGATGCGAATCAGAATATAATTTCGCATGCGTGAAGGCAAAACATCTGCGACATCGCCGACTTTTACCTCATCTTCGATCACGAGATCACGTATTTTCTGTGCGTAATCCGGGTAAGCCAATTTGATTCGAAGCCCATTCAGCTGGACCGCTATCGGGCATGGAGAATAGACCTCCTCGATCTCCGGAAGTTCCTGTTTGATGAGGGCCTGGATCCTGGCGGGAGAGACCGAGAGCGGATCGTTTGCGATCTCCTGACGGCGTGCTTCCACAACTTTTTGTACCTCTTCGACCACCATATCGAGTCGGTGTATGTCAGCCTCGGTCTGGGTCCTGTGCATAAATCTTCCAAGTCCCCCTACGTACCCTGCAACAGGCGGATCGGTCTGTTTTTCCAGGATCTCTCTTTCGGGCCCACCGGTCAGAATGATCGGGACGGTGACGCCGTATCGAAACTTTGGGAACTTCTTTTCAATACAAGTGGCAAAGTTGCCAAGGACGAAGATCGCCAGATCATGCTCATTTATTAAATCGCGTTCCTCGTCATTCATCTGGGCGATCCGTTTGCCAAATCCGCGTGACATACCAAGCATGTTTGTTTTCGAGCCTTTGCTTCGCAGATACTCGGCAACATCGCATGCTGAATGCGGGAGGTGATGAATCTCCAAACTCGGAATCACCACCGCTATTTCCGTACCTACCAGCGGGGATTCTTGGATCTCTCCTGCAAGAGGCCGGGAGAACTCGATGAGATGTTTGATGTCCTCCTTTGGCATAAGGACCTGGAGAATGACATCACTTGCAATATTATGTCGCTGGACGATATGTCCGCCAAGATCCTCGATGTAGTCAATGACCTCATCAAGACGGTACACCCCTCCTTTGTAGGTGATCGGTACAAGGATCATCGAAGAGCCTCCTCCATGATCTTAAACCGATTTGCTATAATCTTTTCAACCTCCGCTGCAGGAAGGGTGTTTTCACTAGCCGCATACGAGAACCGATTTTTCCCGTAGTTTTCTCTCCTGACTTTGAATCCTTCGGGTGCGATCACTTGGATCGCATAGATCAGATCTTTGAAGAGTGACTCGGCCGGGTCGATGACCGTCCAGTCCCTCAGATCTTTTGGGATCTCTACATTTTTGATGATGACTGTGAATCGGTCAGGTTGATCGACATTGTCGTGTCCGAGTTTCTGCCAAAGCATTTTCAGCATTGAAGCAAGATGTCTTTCTTCTCCAACGGCTATTGTGGCCTGACCGTCTTGGATCAATACATTTCCTACATCCGAGACCTTTATGGCTGCACGCGGCGGGCGAATAAGCCCAACCGCTACAAAAAGGGGATATTGTGGGTCGATGTATATGTGCAATCCTTCCACTATGCCAAGGAGATTGTGGTCCTGAAGTACGGTCGTGGTGATTTTTATATAATTGTCAGAGCCATCTTCGGTGCATTCCACTTCGAAGTAGTCCAAGCCTGCCATTTAAGACTCCTTCACCTTTTTATCAACAAAGCCTGATGAGATCAATGCTCCTCCAACCGCCCCTATATACTGGGGATAGGGGGGCACAACAACCTCTGTTCTAAGCATTCGTCCCATGGCACGGACGAGTCCCTGAATAAGTGCGGAACCCCCTACCATGATGACCGGCTCTTTGATGTCAACTTCCTGGAGCTGCTGTTCATATACCTGCTGGGCAACACTGTGACACGATGCAGCTGCAACATCTGCCGGTTTGTATCCTGCCGCGAGAGCATTGACCAAGGATTGTGTTCCAAAGACGATACAATAACTGTTCATCGGAACATTTTCTCCACCATCACTTTCCATTGACAATGGGCCAAGCTCAGTGATATCCACGCCAAGTCGTTTTGCCGTCATCTCCAAGAATCTTCCTGAAGCTCCAGCACAGATCCCTCCCATCGTGAATGAACCGGGTATCCCGTCTTTTACGCTGATGGCTTTGTTATCCATACCGCCGATATCAATGACGGTTGCAAATCCTTTCTGGGCGTCTGCAAGATAGACCGCTCCCTTAGAGTTGACCGTGAGTTCTTCCTGAACAAGATCAGCTTTGAGGTGTTTTCCAACAAGGAACCTTCCGTATCCTGTGGTTGCACTTGCCTGAATGTCGGAGATCTTGAGTCCTGACTCTTCAAGTGCCAAGGCTATGACCTCGTCTGCACTTTTCACAACATCAGTGGTTGGTCTCCATCCTTTCCCGATGATCTCGTTGTCCTGCATGATGATGCATTTGGTGGTCGAAGAACCAGAGTCCACTCCCATCGTTGTACCGACCTGAACTTCACGGGCCATCAAACCACGGCGTTTTGCGATCGTAGAAAGGGCTTCCAGTCTGGTTAAAAGGGTGGACGCCCCTGTTCGTTCATTGAACGAGTAGGAAACGACCGGGATCTTTGAGTTTTCCACGATATATCTGCGGAGTTCATTTCGAACTATTGCCGCTTCTGCACAGCGGAAACAACTTGCGATGAAGATCCCATCCGCCTCGATCCTTCCTTCCACAATTGCCTGGGCACGTGCGATGGCAAGTTTCAGATCTGCGCTTTTCACCGGAAGACCAAAGTCCTTGTAGGCGCGTTTTACATCCTTTAACATCACGTCAGGGTAAAACATCTGTGCTCCAACAGTTTCTGCCGCGGACGTGATCTCGTGCTGGATACCGCTGTATTCTGCCCCGCAGGTGATCTGGGCGATACGTACCGGTCGTTCTTTTTCGCTCATTTTTTAACCTCCAAGTCTATCAGGAATTGTTTTATTTTTGCGACAAATGTCACGCCTTCCTCTTTTGAAGTAGGGTATCTAAGTTCCAGTCTCGGCATATCCTTTTCCCGGAGTATGAACGCCAGAAGTTCATTCGTTCGTGCACATCCCATACAGCCGAATGCCAGTTCTGGTTCATCAATTATAATTGCTGCCTCCGCCTCTTCTACAAGAGGGCCATAGAGTGACATTCGACCGCGGATCCCTGACGGGACCTCGACGGCGGCCCATTTCAAACCTTTTTGGGGATCTTCCGCGGTCATCTGGATCGGCGGTGAATCAAAACCCGGTGCCTGGACATGTTCACGGATCGAAAGAGCCGAACCGAGCGGCTGGTGACCGAACCTCTCCACGAGGTCGGATAAGATAAGGCTGGTTGCCGGATAAATAAATACTTTTACCATTATTATTCCTCCAAAAAAAGTTTTTCGAGCACATCCGCATCGAGCGGTTCAGCTGGCAGCAGGTCTTCTCCTGCAGTTTTTCGAAGTGAGGCTTTGGTCATACCATCGGCTTCTCTGAGTCCATGGGAGATGTATCTGATAAAACCCATTTCGAATTCGTGTCCGAGATATCCCGGTCTTGCACCGCCAAGATCGGCTCGGCATCTTCGTGGATCTCCAGGGGGAAACCCTCGGTCTTTCGTGAATATCCGATATGGATCGAGAACACGCAGATGGGCAATGATCCGATCAACATCTTCTGGTGATCCGGTGATCTGACACCCAAAACAGGTTTCTTTGATCATCACTCCTTGAGCTACCTCATAGGCGGCAGTTGCGATATCCTGAGGTGTTGTGTCGGGCGAATCCACGAAAACATACTTGGTAACGGTTCCGACATACTCAGGAATATAGGGTTTCATTGTTTGATCTCCCTGATGTAGACGGTCCCGCCCTCCTTCATCACAGATAATTTTTCTATATCGATAACGGTCCCGATAATGTTTGTTCCCCCAAAGGGTTCTCCGGTCGGTCCGTATTCTTTATTTTCGACCACACGCACACCGACCATCCCGACCGCCTGTCGGGAGTCGTTGGTCAATGCTAAAGCGTTGGTCTTGGCTGGTTTTTTCAGGGTGTTTTCCGGAATGATGTTTGTTCCACTCGAAAAAGGCGGTTTGAAGAGATACATCTCATCCTCTAGATTGTAAATAAACGGCATGGTCCCGATTGCATATCTCTTCAGCCCGGTGACCCGGCGGAACAAATCGACCGACAATGGAGCTTTTTCGTAATCGAGAGAGATATCAATGACATTCTCAAGGCTTATCGTAGAGAGAGAGACTTTCCCCTCCTTCAGGACTTCAAGGGTCGTCTCAGGTTTTTGACCAATGACGACTCTCCCAATCACATCCCGATTGTCTGCCATCACCTTTAGTCCGCGTTTTTTTGCCAGATCTACGGCTTCGCCAAGTGGAAGGCCACGTAAATCAAAAAGTTCCGGCAATGCTTTGACTAAAAGATTCGTTTTTTCAGCTGAAAACTTGGCAAGCTCAATTCCTTTCGTAACAGCCCCTGTTCGAGTGTGATGCTGATTACTTGGCACATCAGTCGTGTATACATACAGACCGCCGATCCCTTTTCCTGCGGTTCGTACCGTAACGGTACCTTCACGTCTGGGTTTTTGAAGTTCCTGTGGAGCAAAAAGTTTGCCTTCGGTATGATCCCTGATGTAGGTGGACGCGGTCCGATCTATCTGGAATCTACTATCACGCAGGCAAAAAAGCATATGTTCTACCGATTCTGTACACGCACAATCGATCTCAGTATGTTTTTCCTGATATCCTTCTGCCGTGATCACCAATTCGGAAAAGATCTGCATGCCGTCTTTTACCTCGGTCGAAAAATCAGCGGTCACCTTTGCATTAGCCGAGTCGGTGCTGGAAAAGACTTCTTCGATGTGGGTGATGGTGTCGCCGTTTTTCCAGCGGTTCATGATTCCAAGACCGTAGATGACTTTACCTATGATCGCTCCGCCATTTGCCGCTCCGTGATCTGCCATATGTTCTCTGCGGGAAAAGGTTAGATACGCATTATTTGAATCGTATCCTCCTGAACCAAGACAGACCACACCTCGTTCATAACGATAGGGGTTTTTATCGGGGGTGAATTCCTGGGGGAAAGGTCCAAATGAAACTGCGTTCCTGTCCTCAAAATGGACCCGCAGATTCTGTTCGACCTCTCCTGTTGGTAAAGGGAAGGTCATTTCTTTTGCAAGTTCGATCACTATGTCGCCTGCAGAAGTGGTAAGTCGAAGATGTGGAGTTTTCTCTCGAGAGACACTTCCAGGTAAAAGAAGAACAACAGAGGTCCCTTCCGGCTGCTTTGGAAGAAGATCCCTTATGGTTGTTGTTTCTGCAACAGTCTTTTGCTCACCGTTCAGAAAAACTTTAATGTTGGCCATGATCCCAACCTACATCTCAAACATTTCGTCGGTTGATTCATGGAGGGCTCCTTCGGTTGTTTCAGCCTCAGGTGCTCCTCCGGCAAGGGTCGCCTTTTTTGGGGCTCCTACTTCTGCCCGTGCGTGTTCCTTCTCGATCGCATGTTTCATAACGATCTTTTCATCCTCAGAAAGGCTGTCAAGCACCTCATGGGTCGGGCCTATGGTGATAATTTTTCCACCACGCATAAACATGCACCTGTCACAGACATCACGGATAAATTCCATGTCATGGGAAACGATGATGAAGGTCTCTTCCATCTCTTCACGTGCATTCATGATCGAGTGTTTGACATCGACTTTTGTGATCGGGTCCATCGTTCCCGTGGGTTCATCGAGGAGAATGATATGCGGTTCACGGATTAATATTTGTGCGAGAGCGACCCTGTGCTTCTCACCTTCAGATAGACTGCACGGAAGTCTGTGAAGAACATCTTTTGCCTTCTTATCAGTAAATCCCGCCATCTTAAGAGTGATGAGTGCTTTTCTGGTGGCTAGTTCTTTTGGAAATTCAAGTCCGATCGCCTCGGTCAAGTTGTCGATGATCGATCTGTGGGGGTAGAGATCGTATTCCTGGTGAAGAAGTCCGATATACTGTTTTGCTCTTCCGCGGAAGAGATATCCGGGCTTTGACATATCGACCCATTCATCCCCGACACGGACATGAAGTTTACCTGATGTCGGTTCATAGAGTCCGGCGATCATTTTGGCCAGCGTGGTTTTTCCGCCGCCGGATACGCCTATGATACCAAAAATTTCCCGCTCGTTGATCTCGAATGAGATATCATTTACCGCATTGATGACCCCGCGGTCAACAGCAATAAATTTCTTGAGCAGGTTTTCCGCACGGACGATTGGATCGCCGAAAATCTGGTCAGTATAAACTCTATCATCATGATAGCCTTTCATGAACTCATCAACGATATCGTCAGGAGTTCCGATCATGGTGATTTTGCCATCATCCAAAAGGACCGCCCTATCACAGACATCCTCCAGGACCTGAGAAAAGTGGGAGGTGACGATCATTCCCATATTGTTTTCTTTGGCTGCTTTTTTCAGAAGATTATGAACGACCCTTGCTGTTTTTGGATCGAGTGTTCCAGTCGGTTCGTCTGCGCACAGGAAGAGCGGTTCGCGGGCAAGTTGACGAGCGAGAACGACCCTCTGTTTTTCACCACCGGAAAGGTCACGCGAGATATGCATCATTCTGTGGGTGAGTTTGACCTCGTCGAGCAGGTCGGCGGCTCGATTGATAGCCTTCTCCGATGGATAATTAATGTCATCCAATGCGCGGAGCACATTTTCTATGACACGGTCGTCTCCGTAGAGTGCAAAGGTCCGCTGAAACATCAGCGAAGTCCTTGCCATTATTTGTGATTTGAGTCTCTCGTTTTTTGGCTCCCAGAAATCAACATCTTCTGCGAGCAGTATATCATCGCAGGCAGGACAGGGTTTTCCGGCATCGCTTCGGAACTCGATTTTGCCGCATTTTGGACAATGGGCAATGTGATAGATGATTTTTCCTGAGGTTGGGGCCTGGTCGATCCCTCGGATCAAATGGATGAGCACGGTTTTTCCGCAACCGCTCCTTCCTATTACGCCAACGATCTCTCCTTCAGAGAGTTCTAGGTTGATGTGGTCCAAGACCCTGACCATCTCGGTTGATTTCTCGCCACAATCTTCCGTTGAGGCTGGAAAGTCCATGATGAGGTCCTTTATAGTGATAAATGGGGTTGTCATATGTTCTTCCTTCTATAATGGTATGTGTTTGTTTTACGAAGTTATTAGTTTTTAGAAGCAGATTTTGACACGGAAAGAATCATGCTTAATCATTATTCTGCATATTCTGCGGATGATTTCCAAAAATAATGATATTTTTTGCTTTATATCCTTATTTTTAACTTGATTTCAATCACAATTAGCGTTCAGTGCATCTATGATCCCGACCACTTCACGTATATCGTTTATGATATATCCTGCCTGTTTGTAGAGTACGTCCGGGCGCTCTCCTTTTTGCTGGATCGTCAGGATCGAAATGTCGGCTGCACGCATAGCTGAGAGATCATTGATACCGTCTCCGACCATAACGACAACATCATATTCTCCTTTGAGATTCGTGACGATCTGCGCTTTTGTTACCGGTGTTGCAACTCCGTGGACACGTTCCCGCGGGATACCGATCTTATCTGCGACCAGTTCGAGCTTTGAGGTCCGATCTCCGGAAGCAATGTAGACTGCCACACCTTTCTGATGAAGCGCTGATATTACCTCTCGTACTCCAGGAAATGGGTAGCCCGCAGCCGCGATCACAAATTCAATCTCTTCAGTTCGGAGGTTAATGATGACTCCAGCATTGAGAGCAAATACCTCGGCCTCTTTTGAAACGGTTCGCCAACATTCACGGATAACCTCCTGCATATCAGATACCCGGCAACAGGTATCGGAAAAAAGAATGGTCCCTACACGTTCTGCATCAATGATCTTTCTCCCGCAACTAATACCAAACACCACGTTGACCTCTTTTAGATGTTCTGAGAAATTCTTTTCAGGTGGTATCTTCATCATCTCGGTCGAGCTGAGATTAAGAAGAACGAGGATACGGTCTGGATCCTCAAACGTCAACATCGTCGTTTCAGGATTATTATATAATAGTGTGCCGCAACTCACTTTTTTCACGGCACGGTTCGTTTTAAGAAGCGTTCCCGCACTGTCAAACACAACTCCAATAGACATTAATCTCCCTCTTTATGATAAAACATTGTTCAACCCTCAGCTATTTAATCTTAGACTCCAATCTGTATTATAAATGAGCATTAACGACACAGCCGAAAAAATCATCTCAATGGAGATACGCGGCGCCGGAAAAATCGCCCGGGAAGCCGTATCTGCGCTTCGTGACCATGCCGAGACGCTTCCATGGACTGGAGATGTATCGATATTCATCAGAGAAATGGAACTTGCGGCGGATCTTCTTGGTTCGACCCGTCCAACTGCCGTATCTCTTCCAAATGCCATACAGATCGTTATGCGGCATGTTCGCTCTTCCCAAAACGAGGAGGATGCACGCCGAAATCTTCGAGAAAAAACGAATGAGTTTATCTGGTCATCCAGAATAGCACTTGACCGGATCTCCGCGATGGGTGCAAACCTTATTCCTGACGGCGCAGTGGTCATGACGCACTGTAATTCAAGCGCGGCTTTAGGGAGCATCATCGAAGCGAAGCGTCAGGGAAAAGATATCGAGGTCTATGCGACTGAGGTTCGACCATGGAACCAAGGCAGGATCACCATAAAAACGCTCAATGACCATGAGATCCCTACAACATACATCGTTGATTCAGCCGTAAGGTCGATGATGAAAGATGTTGATCTTGTTATTGTCGGAGCCGATGCAATTACGGTAAATGGGGCCGTTGTGAACAAGATCGGCACATCACAGATCGCTCTTTGCGCTCATGAAGCCCGTAAAAACGTGATCGTGACCGCCGAGACATACAAGTTTGCCCCAAGAACCATTCTTGGCGAAAAGATCCAGATCGAAGAACGTCCCACATCTGAAGTTCTTCCCGATGATATTGCTGCGGGTTTACCGTTTGTAACTGTTAAAAATCCAGTCTTTGATGTTACACCGGCAGAATATATTGATTTGATAATTACTGAAGTTGGAGCGATCCCACCTCACCTTGCCTTTACGATCATGCGCGAGTATCTTGGATGGGGACTTGAAGAGTTACAGAACCAGTTTCTGAGTTTGGAGAAACACTAATATGAAAGATTTGATAGCAACCTACTATTTCAGACCAAATGATAATATTACACCAGAATATGCTGCTCAGGCAATATGCGAGGAGCAGACGACCGGAACTTGGACCGATATCAAAACGGTGAATGAAAAAACTGCCTATGTCCACGCCTTTGATGGCGAGGTCCTTGAGCTCGAGCCTTCAGGAAGCGGTTTCCAAACAAAAATTAGTTACCCATATGAAATATTTGAGCCGGGCAACATCCCTCAGTATCTTTCAGTTATAGCCGGGAACCTGTTCGGTCTTGGAAAACTTGAAGCGGTCCGGCTTCTCGACATCGAGATACCAAAAGGGCTTGCCGGAATCGGGCCAAAATATGGGGTAGAGGGTATTCGCAAACTCTGTGGCACTGATACCAGCCGACGTCCGCATGTTGGAACGATCATTAAACCAAAGGTCGGTCTGACACCAAAAGATACCGCCGAAGTTGCTTATCAGGCTGCAATCGGTGGAGTCGATCTGATCAAAGACGATGAGACATTGACCAATCAGAAGTTCTGTCCTCTGATGACAAGACTAGAGCTGGTGATGGAGGCATTAGAGAAAGCGAAGGACGAAACCGGGGTCCAGGTCCTTTATGCCCTAAACGTGACCACCGGCGGAGATCAGATCTTAGAAGTGGCCTCAAAAGCAGTAAAAGCAGGAGCAAATATGCTGATGGTCGATGTTCTAACTGCAGGCTTCTCAGCAGTTCAGTGTTTGGCTTCTGAACCCTCGATCGATGTCCCGATCCACGTACACCGGACGATGCATGGGGCGATGACGAAAAACCCTGAGCATGGCATTGCGATGCGGCCTATTGCAAAACTTGTTCGGGTCTGTGGTGGAGATCAGCTTCACACCGGCACAGTTTCAGGAAAGATGGGAGGAAAAACCGCTGAGATCATCGGTGATAACTTTGCACTGACAGATGCTGCAGCAAACCTTCGCCCAGTGTTTCCGGTAGCTTCAGGCGGTCTTCACCCAGGCAAAGTCCAGGCAGAGGTCATAGCACTTGGAAACGAGATTGTTTTACAGGCCGGCGGAGGAATTCACGGACACCCCGATGGAACGGCAGCGGGAGCACGTGCTATGCGGCAGGCAGTGGATGCAGCTTTCATGGGTATACGTGCAAAAGAATATGCAAAGACGCATATTGAGCTTAGAAAAGCCTTGGAAAAATGGGGCTCAGTTTGAGCTAAAATCAGTCTGTTCAAATCAAGACTGAACTATAGTCTCCTTTTTTCTTCTTTTTATATCAACAGAGAGTAATGAGTATTAATCCTCACGAACATATATACTATCATTATGACCATCAAATTCCCAAAACAGGACGTTATGTCATTAACGTTCACGAAACTCCACGGAAACGGAAACGATTTTATTCTGATCGATGAGATGAACCAGGTCATCATTCCTGATGAAATGAAGGCACAGTTTGCTGTTGTATATTGTGACAGGAGATTTGGTATCGGGGCAGATGGGGTGCTCTTTATTTCCAAATCAGATAAGGCAGATATTCGCATGAGGCTTTTCCAACCGGATTCAAGTGAGGCTGAGATGTGCGGCAATGGGATCCGCTGTCTTGCAAAATATGCATTCGATAAAGAGCATGCAAAGATGAAAGCTTTCAAAGTTGAGACTCTCGCAGGAATTATGCAGGTTCGTGTGGGGTATGACTCCGAAGGTGATTTCATGGCAACCATCAATATGGGGAAAGCAGTGTATCAGGAGAGCTGTGAGATCGATGGAATGACCGTCTATTCGGTGAACACCGGTGTTCCCCACGCAGTCATTTTCGTTGGAGATGTAGAGGGTGTAGACATCAATGAGGTAGCCCCGGCGATCCGTCATCATAAAAATTATCCAAAGGGAACCAATGTCAACTTTGTTCAGATCACCGGTCAGTCGGAGATCGCCATCCGGACCTTTGAACGCGGTATTGAGGAGGAGACCCTTTCATGTGGTACAGGATCGGTTGCCTCAGCTTTGATCGCTGCAAAAACAGGAAAGGTACACGGGGAAATTATTCGCGTGAACACCATTGGCGGTCCACTTGAAATCACAGTTGGAGATATCCCGCTGATGGCCGGACCTGCAGTCACGGTTTTTGTTGGCGAAATCCAATACTAACTCTTTTTTTCCGGGTCATCATTATCATCGAGCATGCCCTAGGGAGTTTGGCAGGTACATAAATGCAACACATTTATCTAACCGCATGTCAATATCTAACTAATTAGAATTACCCCTCTGCCTTTAGAGATTTGGATGAAATATTATGATTGAAATAATCCCTGCTATTTCTATTGCGACTGTCTTGTGCCTTGTGCTTTTTATAGCAGTTGATATGCTCTGGAAACTCCCAAGCTATGGCGGAGTATCCGGTTCCGATGTGATCGGAAAAGAACTCGAAAAAAGCGGCGGGGATCTGAACGGCGGCTGGTTGCTCGGTCATATCATTACCTCCCCGGATGCATCGACAGGAACGATTCTTGTTGCCTGTGGGTACTTTGTATGGGGTGTGTGGGGTGCCGTTATCACGATCGTTTTAGTCTATATAGGATCACATATTTGTGCGGACAAAGGGTATGCAGGACTGACCGGAGGAATTTGTGCCACACTTTTAATTTGGATATGTACCTCGTTTGCCGGATTTCCCCCTGAATCCTTCATTGCCGGTTGTGTTATAGCTATTTTCCTCGTCCAAGGTATCTCTCCAAAACACACGAGCCGCATTCTTGGAAAGATCTGGAGGAAGGTTTCATGATTGTTGAAGCAATCTGCGTGATCATCGCAATACTTTGTGCGATCCGTGCTGTGTTCGAGCCGAAAACGCTGAAAAAATTACCGTATATCAACGCCATGAGCTTTGCAGTTGCAGGATGTATTGTTCTTCTGATGCCGTACCCCATTACTATTGGTGCGGCGATCGCGTACTTTATCGGCTCGACCCTTGAGTCGAATGCTATCTCAAGCACCATTGCGAAACAGGAGGAGACATGAATTCCCTGATTTTGATCTTGGCTATTTTCCTTGCTCTTTTTGGAGGAATAGCAACGCTTGTTGTGAGATCCGCCTTTGACAAACTTATCTGTCTTGGTATCTTAGTAGCAGGAGTTATTCTCTTTCTTGTGGACAAAGGATACCTTGATGTCGCAATCGTTATTGCTCTCTTGATGCCGATCGGAACGCTGTTTATACTGCTTCTTCTTGGCAAAAAACGGGAGGCAGCCAAATGATCATCCCTATTGAATTTATTGTAGGGTGCATTCTTCTCCTGCTTGGTGTCCTCTTCACCGCATTTCCGCGTGAAAAAACCTATCTGACACGGCTCATCAATATGGAGGTCGCCGAGTTCGGGCTCGTCTTCATCATGCTCACCTTTAGTGAGACACTTGCTCTTGTGACCTTTATTGCCGTCAATATCGTCACCACGCTGATTTTCATTCGAGTGATCGAGAAAAAGGAGGCATCATGAAAGAGGATCGAAATGCCAAAGACTGCTCGGCAAAAAAGGAAGGGGAAGCTTATTCTCCGTTCCAAAAACTTTCATGTTATCTCTCGACGGTTGAGAATCTGCCTAAAGTTTACGCCATCTGCGTATGTCTGATCGTTATTTTTGGACTCTGCTGTGTCCCGTTCATTACGTATCAAAATGATCAGCTTTACCCAAAAACGCTCGATCCATCCAGTTCTCTTGATCCGTATGATCGTGGTGGGATCCCATTCACAGATCCAGCAGTAATTGTTTCGCAGTATCCGGAAAATGAACCGATACTTGGTTACGTCACCGCTTATCTCACTCCGGTCAGTCAGTTCCTTGCGGACAACACGTTTCACCTTGGGACAACCATCGTTGCTCACCCGGGTGGTGTTCTTGATGAGATCCTCTACTACACCCGTGGTTTTGATACCATCGTTGAGGCCAGCATTCTCTTCTGTGCGTTTGGGATAGCCGCGTTTCTTTATCGGAGGTCAAAGGAATGATTGAATTTTTAGCCGAAATGGATCTTATCTATAAGGTCGGACTTGCCGTTGCCTTTATCGCAATTCTGGTAGCATTTTCAGCGATCGTGCGGGAAAGAGATGAGATCCATCTGCTTATTATCGTTGACCTTATCGAGATAACCGGGCTTGTTGTGATCGCATTGCTTGCGACCGATCTTGCTGAGGCACTTATTCTTCCTGGTCTTGTCGTCGGAGTTGCCGAGATCATGGCGGTCTCAGAATTGTGGCTCGCGAAGGAAGGGCTCCAGAATGTTCGTCCGGTCCGCCGTCTCGACATCGAGGTCCTGCACACTGCTCCGCCGATCATCGGAGCCTTGCTCGTAGCTTATGGTATATTCCTGACCGGCTTTACCGGCGGCCTTATTGCAGGTCTGGGTCTTGCCTTGTTCTTCCTTGGGAAATCTTCTACGACCAAGAATTTCCTCTCTTCAGAGAATGCGTCCGGTTATGCTTGGGTACTTTGGGTACTGGCTTTCCTGGTCTTCATACTCTTCCCCAGTCAGTGGTTCCTCGCCCTTATGGCGGCGTCCGTTGGGATCATGATCAAGGTGATGGCAAAAATAGGTCTGGTCGGTACCATGCGGGGTGATGGAACATGATGGAAGCGATTTTAGTAACGATACCGTTTGGCGATATGATCCATTATCTTTCGGGATATACGGTGGTCTTATTTGCATTTGCCGCGATCTTTGTTATGCTTGCGGTCATTTCTCTTCCGGAAAAGCCGGTTGAGATCGTATTTGGTACTGACGGCTACTCGCTGAAAGAAACACCAATAGATCTTACAAGATTCCAGAGATTTATGGCCATAGCCTGCGGAATTGCAACCATTGGCGCTATTGTCACGGGGGATATCTTCAACTTTACCCTCTTTGCCGCCTTTATCGGCGTCCTGAATATTGGAATAGTTGCCGCAGTGAAAAACAAACAGGTCCTATCAGCCGCATTCTCGTATGGACTGGTCGTGATGATGGGGACGGTCCCCTTGTTTGCCGGAGCTGCGATAATTGCGGCAACGACCGGTACACTTTCCATCTGGGAATTAGCGGCAGTGGGCGGCGTTCCTGTGATCGCCAAACTTCTTCTGCTGATAGGTGTCCTTGGCGAAGGAATGGCTCCCTTCTATATCGGTAAAGCTGAGATAACGCGGGCTTCCGGAGCTCCGTATATTCTTATGATCCACGTAAGTTCTCTCCTGCTCTTTTTGCGGGTCGTGGAGATCCTCATGACGGTGTGATTATGAAAAAAATAACATACATCTTACTTGCAGTTCTCTTTGCATGTGTTGGTATCATCTCAGCCGTGC
>DALTVX010000056.1 GCA_029987395.1 Methanocorpusculum sp.
CCAGATACCAAAGGGCAGCAAGTTTACTCCGGTATGGATCCCAGACACGAAGGTTTCCAAGCATGCGCTCATTATACACTCCGCCCGGCCCTTCAGATACGAGCGTGCCGTTTATATCGATCATGACTCACCTCCAAAAATGCGGTCGATTTTTGCATTTGCCCGATCAATAAATTCTGTATCCAGTTCGCCCCTATAGAGATCCAGACGGGATGCGATCGCAAGTTTCGCCGCAAGCTGACGGGCCACTTTACCCCGTACCTCTTTTTTGGCATTGTGAACACGTCGATGCTGAAAAATGATACCGTGTTTGGGGGAAGACGACCCAATCCGTATATGGGAAAAGAGAGCCGACTCAGCCCCGATAACTTGGATTGATGAGCCAGGCATTTTTGCTGTCGCTTCAAGTCCTCCGGCACGAGAAATCAACCGTGCGGCAACAAGCCCGCCTACCAAAGCGCTCATATTCGGGATAACGACCACCGCTTCTCGGGAAACCTCCTTCATCAGATCGGTCCTGACCCCGGAAAGAGAGAGAATCTCACGAGCTACACGTTTTAATGAGGGGCTGCCGGTGTTCGCGATTTTTTGGACGAGGCGTGAACCGTTTGCCTGAGTATATTTGTGAGAGGTCCCGGGCGTTGTCGCTGCATGCCAGTCGGTCACTCGTTCTGTGAGAAGGTTAACTACGTTATCCATCTCGTCAAGGGTCCGAACCATCTGAAGAAGAGCTGCATCTTTTTTATCAAGATCCAAGGCGATTTTTTTCACCGCAAGAGAGATCGAGATCTCTCTGACCGCTCGGATATATTCTTCTCTGGTTGAGACCAGACCAGCCTCCCTAAGATCGTCCCAGTTACAAAGAACAGACGATATCGTGGCCGTATTCAGTATCCGTTCTTCACATTCCTTCGGATATATCGATATATTTCCGGTCTCCCCATACCAATGCATACATTAACGTGGGAGGGTTATGGGGATATAGATAGCGTGAGGGAACCGAAACCCCAAAAAACTAACCATAACAATTAACACAACCCCCTATCAATAATACAGCATGTTGAACAGATACAAAGGATGTCTCATTGGGGCTATCCTTGGTGACGCCCTTGGGATGCCAAACGAGACGACCACCGCACGTTTATCAACAACCCCCTCTTTTGCAAAGGCATACAAAGGTCATCCAAATCATGACCTCGTTCCCGGCCAATACACTGACGACGGACAGATCATTCTTATTTCTTCACGTATCCTTGCAGAAGGCGCCTGGGATAATACAAAATACGCAAAAGAACTTCTTAGGACCTATAATTTACAGAAGTTCAGATATCCTGATGGGACGACATACGCCGCATGTAAAAAAATGGATAAAACTGGTGATCTCACCACGTCAGGAATATATTCAGACAGCACTGGGTGTATCGGACTTGCGGTTCCTTTTGCCCTCGCATTTAAAGACAGAAAAGATATGGCAAAGGAGCTTTTGTCAGCATGCACTATAACTCACACCCACCCTGGAGTACATGCAGCAACAATAGGATGCGCACTTTTTTTAAATACACTTCTTGAAACAAGTGATGTTAATGCTGGATTTTCAGCACTTCAGAAGGCTGCAGAAAATATGGATCCGGTGCTCGCGGGTAAAATTATGAATGCGATAAGGATCGAGAAAACAGGCATGCCAACCGCTGAAGCAGTGAATATTATTGGAAACTCCGCCTCCATATATCACACACTCCCTCTCGCTATTTTCTTCTGCAGAAGATATTACGATCCGCGTGAACTGCTTGGAATATCCTCAACGTGCGGTGGGAATGCAGACACGATCTCACTATTATGCGGTGCTTTTTTTGGGGGACGATTTGGAATATCGGCTCTTCCAGAGGAACTGATCCCCACATTGGAACGGGGCGGGATCTTTGCAGATCTGGCAGAAAAACTCATGGGCCGCGAGGTCAAAGAGCTGGACGAAGAGTCAGAGGAATAACATCTTTAAACTAGTTGTAAACCAATAATTTACGTATGGATATAGCGATTATCGGAGCATCCGGTTATGCCGGGGGGGACCTTATCAGGCTGCTGCTGACACACAAGGACGCAGACATAGTCTGTGCTACGTCACGAAAGCTTGCAGGCACCCCGGTAACCAAAGATCACATCCACCTGAAAAATCTCATTGACATTGAGTACACAAACCCAGATGTAGAAAACATCGACGCGGATTTTGCTTTTCTCGCGGTACCTCACACCGCAGCCATGCAGTACGCCGGCAGACTGAAAGAACGCGGGATAAAAACCGTTGACTTCTCGGCAGATTACCGCCTACCAAGAGAGATCTATGAAAAAACATACGGGGTCACTCACTCAGATTATTTCAAAGCACCGTACGGCATGCCGGAGCTTCACCGAAAAGACATGAAAAATGCAAGTTTTGTTGCAAATCCGGGGTGCTTTCCAACAGGAGCAACCCTCGCTGCTGCTCCGGTCGCAAAATATGCCCAAACGATAATTTATGATTCAAAGAGCGGGGTTTCGGGAGCCGGAGACTCGGTATCAGAGACGACACATTTTCCAAACGTCGCTGAAAACATCCTACCCTATAAAATAACAGCCCACAGACATCTGCCGGAGATGCGTCAGGAAGCGGCGTTCCTGGGATCCAAGGCAAAAGTCTACTTTACCCCTCACCTCCTTCCTGCGATCAGGGGGATCATAACTACCGCACATATTCTATTCAATGAGCCAATGGAGCTTGAAATGATACAGAAACTCTATCAGGATTTCTACAAAAACGAACCTTTTGTCAGACTGCAGTTAGCAAAACTCGGCGGTGTCAGAGGTTCGAACTTCTGCGATATCAACTTCGAGCTTGAAAATGACGGAACACGACTCGTTGCCGTTTCTGCTATCGACAATCTGGTTAAAGGAGCAGCAGGTCAAGCATTGCAGAACATGAACATAATGTGTGGATTCGATGAATGCGAAGGCCTTAGAATGCCAGGAATGTTCCCATGACTCAAGAATTTAGAAGCATCTGCGCTGTGGAGGGAGTGAGTGCTTGGGGAATTAAAGAAGGCAAGTTCGGACTTGCTCTCATCCAGGCATCAGGAACCGGTGCCGCAGTTTTCACGAAAAATAAAGTCCGTGCACCAGTTGTCAATCTGATGGCTGAACGGACAAAACGCGGGAAACTTGGAGGCATTATTGTAAACTCAGGATGCGCCAATGCATATACCGGTGAACGGGGTCTTTTGGACGCAGAGAAAATGGCCGCGATCGGCGCTGGAGCACTAGGGATAAGTGAACTGGAATGTGGTGTTGCAAGCACAGGAGTTATCGGACGGTATCTTGATCTTAACCTCATCAAAAGACAGGCGGGAGAGGTTTCCGGCAAACTCGCACACTCTCCGGATGCGGAAATCGCGGCGGCAAAGGCGATCATGACCACCGACACAAAGGAAAAACACGCAATCGTACGGCGCGAAGGATTTACCGTCGCTGGTATCTGTAAAGGATCTGGAATGATCGCACCAAACATGGGAACGATGCTCTCCTTTGTTTACACTGATGCCGAGATCCCGGCAAAACAGCTTCAGGCCAGCCTGAAATCCGCAGTGAAACGAAGTCTGAACAGAGTTGTTGTTGACGGAGATGAAAGCACGAACGATTCGCTCTTTTGTACAGCCACCGGGGAAGCGGGACATGCCCCGGTGACCGAGTTTTCCAGAGCACTGGAAACAGTCTGTATCAGCCTAGCAAAACAGATAGCGGCAGATGGGGAGGGTGCAACAAAGATGCTCGAAGTCAAGGTGTTTGGTTGCAAACGTGAACGTGACGCAGAGAAAATCGCAAAATCTGTCGTCACCTCTCCATTGGTAAAAAGTGCAATTTACGGCGAGGATCCAAACTGGGGTAGAGTTGTCTGTGCCGCAGGATATGCAGGCGTAGAGTTGACGGTCGAGGAACTTTCTCTTTCGATAGGCGAGGGGGAAGGCGAAGTACAACTGGTGAAAAATGGTGTCATCGTTGCAGACCTTGTACGGGCAAAGGCTGCCATGGCAGGAAACCACGTGGTTTTTACCCTCATACTTGAGTCCGGAAACAAACAAGCTACAGCTTGGGGCTGTGACCTCACCGAGAAATATGTAGAGATCAACGGGAAGTATACAACATGAACAATACACAAAGTGTGCTAATGGAGGCACTTCCATACATTCGGAAGTTCCACAAAAAAACGATTGTGATCAAACTCGGCGGACACGCTATGGTCGACCCGGGAATAATGAACTCAGTCGTTCAGGATGCAGTTCTTCTCCACTATGTGGGGATGCGTGTGGTCCTTGTTCACGGCGGAGGACCGGAGATCACTCTCAAGATGAAGGCTCTTGGAAAAGAGGCGAAATTTGTTGGAGGTCTTCGGGTGACCGATGAGGAAACGCTTGAAATAGCACAGATGGTCCTTGTCGGAAAGATCAGCAATACGATCGTTTCGATGATCGCAAAGAACGGTGCTAAAGGAGTAGGCATCTCAGGAAACGACGGAGGCCTAGTCATTGCAGAAAAGACGCCTCTCAGAAAAATGATGGTAGGTGATGAGGAGATCGATGTGGATCTTGGATTTGTCGGAGACGTAAAGGAGATCAACTCAAAGCTTCTTGAAACGCTGCTTGATGCAGGATATATCCCCGTGATCTCCCCACTGGCCCTCGACCGAAAAGGAAACGACCTAAACATCAATGCCGACACGATGGCAGGAGAAATCGCCGTGGCATTAAAGGCGTTTAAACTGATCTCACTGACCGATGTAGACGGCGTAATGAACAAAGATCGGACAGAAATTTTCCACAGACTCACGCTGAAGAATGTAGATGCCCTTATGTCAGATGGAACGATTTCAGGCGGGATGATCCCAAAACTTGAGGCAAGCGTGAACGCAGTACGCCACGGAGTTGAGGGCGCACACATCCTGAATGGTAATTCCGAGCATAATCTGCTTCTGGAGCTTTTCACGAATGAAGGCGTTGGTACGATGATAACGGCCTCAATGATCTCATTATGATCACACTAACCATCACTTTTTAGATTAATCAACCTCGAATTTAATGGAAACAAATTCCGATGCATATTTATTATCTGATGTCATAGTTCTCACTAATGGGTTTTATTTGTCCTATGACGAAGGAAAGATGCATGGGCAAACAGTGTAAATTCTGGCGTGCAGATGCGAAAATTGATAAAAAGGCGGATACGTTCTATGAACTGAATACGGGTGACTGCCTGTTTATCAAACTCGCAAACCATCTACTGTCGAAGTAGATCGATGTAATTTCATTTTTAATAAAAAAAAAGAAAATTTAAATTTATTTTTTCAAACTTTGTTTAACTGTGTCAGAGATAATATTTCACTCGATGACCAGAATACTGCCAAAGTATGTTGAATCATCTGCCGGTTCAACATAGATCAGGACAAAGGCTTCCTGCATTGTCGATGGGTTCCAGACCTTGTTGTACATCAGTCCACCGCCGCCCCGTGACAAAGAAATGACCTCACGCATCGTCGACATACCATATGAATTACTCATACTCAGTTGATTTGTACCAACCAGAGACGGATCTAGGGAATATGCCAACATTGTCCCGTCCCCCTCAATTGCAAAGGGATATAATCCATCTGATCCATGCAGACCACTATTTGGATCATTAATCATATCTACTACTGAAGAGATACCTTCAGTAATAGTCAGATAATCCATATTTCTTACCTGGTGGACCAAATCTTCCTTTTTATGCCAGTCGAGATAGCGCTTATTAGAAAACGGCTGATCGTCCTGATATATACCTGAACCGATGAACCATGTATCATCAACGGCAATCACATAGGACAATTTCAACTCGCTCACATAGTTGTTGATAGGATTCGGATACAGTGAATACACAAATCCTCCACCCAGATTTGCCTGAGCCACCCCCCGCTGAATATACATGATGCCGTTAGTATCCTGCAGATACCATTGGTTTTGGCCAACAAGATCTGGTTGATACGGCTGTGAGAGGGTGGTTCCATTCATAGTATGGGCAAAAATATACAACTCACGATCTATGAACTCTCCGTTTAGATCATTGAACTCTCCAAGAGCTCTTGTCTTACCGACTTTATTTGCATAAATGTATGCCTTTTCCACAAAGCTCTTCAGTTCCTCGACGGTGGGGCTTGTCACCCTCTCGGGCACATTATCGGTAAGAACAACACGCCACTGCTTTCCAGATCCGAGAGACACCGTGTTCCAAACGGCATTTATCTGTGTTTGTTTACCCCTCGTCGTATCGTAGAAGTAATAGGAGGTGTTCCCGGATTTATTCGCCAAAACATTATTCACCATATTCTGAAGTTCAGTTGTCTGATAGGAGGGATCACTCTTCAGGTATTTCCCGATCTCCACAGTATTTTCATCATAGAACTTCAGACCTGTGGTGTGCATGGTCCATAACGAATAACCGCATTCATTTTTGAGAGAGCCAGTCAGACTGGAAAATAAATTATCTATATCATATGATAGCCGAAGAACGCCATCAAACTCACCGTTTTCGTCATAAACAGGCGTGATGATCATAAGCCCCCGACCGCCATCCTGGTACTGATAGAAATCCGAAACGATACACGAAGGCCCAGAGGCTTTGAGTATATCCACAGGATAATTGAGCCTAGACTTCGTCTCTCCGAGCACCCACCACGGATCAAGATATCTGGTCGTGGTGATCATGGTATTATTCGTGTCAAATCTACCTATCTCGATCGAGAGAGGGAGCTCACTCCTGAGTTTATATAATGCGAGTTTTACTGCGGGATCATCAGCTGGAATTCCATCCAGTTCTCGAGCCGTGGCCCACAATGAAGAGGTAACATGCGCCATGTTTTCATCAACAGTCTGGATAACTGGGAGAAGAGCCGCGTTCATATCAAGGATTTGCTCATCAGACACAGGTTTCAAATCAGCCGAGACGGGATCAATACATCCAGCGGCAGCTACAAAAAATGTTATGAGGCACAGGAGGATTATTGTTATAAATGTATGTCGGACCAATTCTATCACCACTATTCATATATAGATATGGATGAACAGTAATTATAGTTTAGCATTAAGGGAGGCAGAAGCTCCATCGATTTATTTATGAATTATATAAGCAATTAGACGAAAACTATCAAAATGTATCTAAAACATTCACATATATTTGATTTAATCAGAATATCAGGATATAATGAATAATAGATTCCAAAAACAGATCAGATGAGTTTAAAATAATAAAAATGTCCCAGGAAAGGATTATTCCAATGAGAAATGCAATATGCCGCCCTATTTTCAGATGTACCGCCGGTGAAAAAAAGAAAGAAACTTAAACAGCTTCTTTTCCAAGATCGAATGCCTTTTCATTTATCTGAACGGTCTTTGGAGGGACGTTGCGGCGCACTGCTTCAGACAAGGATTCGATGGCAAGCGGAAGTTTATGCGACGCGGCACCAAGAAGGACGATGTTTGCCGCAAGGGGATTTCCTGCCTGAGCAGCGATACTCGTAGCATCAACGAGGATGATGTTAGCATTACCGGCTTTCAATTCCGCTTCGACATCCTCCATTTTGGGTACCGGCTGCTTTCCCGAAAACACCGAGGTTGGAACGACCATTTCACGGTTTACGACCATAGTGCCATCGGGTTTCAGGAAATGACGATAACGAACAGCCTCAAGAACATCAAATGCCAGCAGAAGATCCGCTGTTCCGGGAGCGATCAGCGGGCCGAACTTGCCGTCGATTCGAATATGTGTTTCCACTGATCCGCCGCGCTGGGACATCCCGTGCGTTTCGGCTCCGCGAACATGGCGGCCCTCGATCACGCAGGCATCACCGAGTACATTAGAGGCAAGAATAGTTCCCTGCCCGCCGATACCAACAATCAGAACATCAAAACTTTTTTTCATTCTTTTGAACCCCCGCGGTAGATCGAACCAAACGAACATAAGTCAGAACATACCCCACACCCAGTACATAACGCAGTGATCTTTGCAGCACCAGATTCATCAGTCTCGATCGCCGGGCATCCGTATTTCAGGCAG
>DALTVX010000057.1 GCA_029987395.1 Methanocorpusculum sp.
GCGATCTCCTGCCTTGGCTCACAGAAAGCCGGCTGGACCGTGAAGCTGGACAACTTCTTTGCTATGGGATCAGGGCCCGCACGTGCTCTGTCTCTTCAGCCAAAGCACACGTATGAGGTCATTGGCTACGAAGACGACTCTGATGTAGCAGTGATCTGCCTCGAATCAGACCGCCTTCCAAGTGGAGCGGTCATGGAGATGATCGCAGAAAAGTGTAAGGTCGATGTCGCAAATGTCTGCGCTCTTGTCGCCCCGACCTCATCGATGGTCGGTTCGATCCAGGTCGCCGGACGTTGTGTTGAGACCGCAATTTACAAGCTCAACGAGCTTGGCTTTGACACGACAAAGATCATTGCGGCAGCAGGAACTGCGCCAGTTGCGCCGGTCCGCGGTCCAAAACTCGCGATGGGTGTCACAAATGATGCAACCATCTATCACGGTCAGATCGTCCTGACGATGAATGCACCTGAGATCGTTGACTACCTTGAGAAGATCCCCAGCTGCTCATCCGCTGGATACGGCAAACCGTTCAATGACATCTTCAAGGAAGCAGGATATGACTTCTACAAGATCGACAAGAGTCTTTTCTCTCCGGCAGAAGTTATCATCAACGAAGTTTCCACCGGCACAGTGTATCAGGTCGGAAAGGTCAACACCGCTGTGACGCTGAAGTCATTTGGTCTGGCATAAGACAGGGATAATCTCCCCCTCTTTTTCCGCAGGATTAATAACTCCGTAAATAGTATTTAATAAGGTAATTTGGACTCGTGGTCTAGGTGGTTATGACGTCGCCCTTACATGGCGGAGGTCAGGGGTTCGAATCCCTTCGGGTCCACTCTTTTTATTCTGTTTTTTTTAAATCGACCACAGTGCGTTTTCATCTCTGTTTTTATCCTGGAAATGCGTAAAAAGCCGGCCATCTTTCACCAAGTATCCATTCTCTATAGACTAGGCCTCCCCTTCGTCGGGAAAAACGTCGTTGGTGCCGTTAAATTCGACTCGCTCACCTCATCCGATCGTCTTCGTTATGACGAGCAGGTATTTTGAATCAGACAGGAATTGCCGGGGCAACATATCCAGATTATTTCTTTGTGAGTTACGTTGAGGATGCTGTTCAATGAGCGAAAAAATGTGATACTTTTATAACATTCTGTTCAGAGAGCCAGAGGATCTACAATGCAGAACAAAAGGCCAATTTCTTAAAAAATAGGATATGAGAGATCACCATCAGTAGACTTCATCCAACTATCATTGAATTTACGAAAGTGCCAAAATGTATGATAAAAATGATTAAAGATAATTAATAGTACATCAAATAGGATACACTCATGCATGAACAAAATATGATCCAGTTCACCCCGATAGGCTGTGTCCATTCACCTCATCAAGATCTTGCCGGGATGCCCATCCAGCCTCCTGCAGCTAAACAATTCTCCGGAACAATAGAGATCTATCCTGAATTTTTGGACGGCCTAAAGGATATAGAAGGTTTCACGAGGCTTATGCTCATCTATCATCTGCATAAAAGTGCCGGCTGCAACCTTACCGTTAAGCCATTCCTCGACACCCAAAGCCACGGTGTTTTTGCGACCCGCGTTCCAAAAAGACCCAATGCGATAGGTTTCTCCGTGGTCCGCCTGCTTAAACGCGAAGGGGACCTGCTCCACATCGGAGAAGTTGACATCTTAGACGGCACGCCTCTCCTGGACATCAAACCCTATGTGCCGGCATTCGATGCATATCAGAATGAGCGGTATGGATGGTTCGAGGGGAAATTAACTGATATCGAAGCGGCCCGCTCCGATGACCGGTTCAAAAAATAAAAACACACCTATTTTTTCCAATATTTTTTATCATGCGAGAAAAACCAAATTTGAGATTTTCCCGAACAATAGTTAATTTAGTTAAATTAACTTTTTAGATTCATTCAACTATATTATTTAAAGAAGGTTACCTATGTGTACATATGAACAAATCTATTCTCTCAGTATTGGCGGTATTTGCCATTCTTCTTGCGATCATCTGCTCTGCTGGATGTATTGCTGCAGATCAAAAGTATGACGGCAAGAGCCTTTTCGTCTATTCCGGTGCAGGGCTGAAAGGTCCTATGGCCGAGATCGGAAACGTGTTCAGTGAAAAATACAATGTGACCGTCGACCTCACCTATGGAGGTTCCGGCGTCCTGATCTCTCAAATGACAACCACAAAGCTCGGCGACGTTTTCATTCCAGGTGGCGAACCTGACTACAAGAACGCTGTTGCTAAAGGCCTCGTCTGCGAAACATATCAGCCAGTAGCATACCATGTCCCTGTTATTGCCGTTGCCAAAGGAAATCCAAAAGCGATCAAAACCGTTAAGGATCTTGCTACCCCCGGTCTTCGTGTTGCTCTTGGAGATGTGAATGCAACTGCCATCGGAAAAGCCGGAGTCATCATCTTTAAAAATGCCGGCGTTCTGGATACCGTTGAAAAGAACGTTATTCTTCGCGGAGCTACCATCAACGAGGTCGTAACAGCTCTTTCCACCGGAAATGCTGATGCAGCTTTATTGACGCTTGACAGTGCCAATGAAAAACTTTTCACTATAATTGAAATTTCAGTTACCGATAATTCCATCCTCATTGCCCCGATCGGTGTGACCACGTTCACCACGCAGCCGGAGCTTGCTCAGTTGTTTGCTGACTTCGTTGCATCTGACGAAGGAAAAGCGATCTTTGAAAAGTATGGATTCCCCGGATATCCGGATGAAAAATATACCTAAAAGATGACGGAAAAATTTATTCTTGAACAGATAGGGGTGATCCATTCTCCCTATACGGACCCGATGCAGACACCCATACAAAGTGTGTTTGCTAAAGGTCAAGGGACCATAGACCTGCTCCCGGAGTTTGTGGAGGGACTGGACCAGATCGGATCCTTTTCCCATCTGATCCTGATCACCCGACTGCACAAAGCTCCATCAGAGATGCTTGTCGAGACCCCGATGGTCGACGGCGGAGCATCACACGGTATTTTTGCGACCAGGCACATGTGCCGACCAAACCGCATAGGTTTTTCGATCGTAAAACTTCTGTCGGCAGCAGACGGCCGCCTCGTGATCGAAGGGCTGGATCTGCTTGACGGAACACCCGTTCTTGACATCAAACCGTATATCCCGGCTTTTGATTCGGTTCCGGACGCATCCTCAGGCTGGCTCAGCAGTCAACATCTGGACAATATCCGGAAAAAAAGTCAGTCTCTTTAACGTATGGTACAGAGACGTCTCCCCACATTTTTTCAGGCAGTATGTATCGGGATCTCCCTCATCTCCGTTCTCCTTTTGCTTGCAGTATTTCTAGGGCTTATCCTTTTTTCTTCCCCTGAAGCACTGATCGCGAGTTTTCTCTCGGAGGAGATCTGGTACGCGATCCAGTTATCTGTGATCACAGCTGTGATATCAACGCTCATCTGTCTGATTTTAGCGGTCCCGATCGCCTATTCCATGGTTCGATTCACATTTTTTGGAAAGCAGTGGGTGAACGTCCTCTTAAATCTCCCTCTCTCCCTCCCGCCATTGGTAGCGGGTGTGGCGTTGCTCATCTTTCTCTCCCCGGTGACATCACCGGTCGGTCAATTTTTCACCAGTATGGGGATATATGTTGTCTACACTCCTGTGGCGATCGTGATTGCCCAGGTTTTTGTAAATGCACCATATATGGTCAGGATCGCCAGATCCACATTTTCTATGATAAGCCAGCGGTATGAACATGTGGCACGCACCCTTGGTTGTTCAGAGTTTGGCGCATTTCGAAAAATCACTCTTCCTATGGCAAAGAATGGTCTGATCGGAGGTGTCATCATCACATGGTCAAAGGCCATGGGTGAGTTTGGAGCTGTATTGATGCTTGCCGGAGCTATAGCCATGAAAACAGAAACATTGCCGATAGCTCTGTTTCTCAACATGTCGACCGGGGATCTGGATATGGCGATCGCAGCCGCTCTGATCCTTCTGATGATCTCTGGAACTGCTCTTATCTTATTCGAATATTTTGGCAAAGATACCGGAGATGTATATGCTTGAAATAGAGGATCTTTCGATCCAGCTCGGCGAATTTTCCTTCAAAAATCTGGATCTGATCGTTAAGAAGGGGGAGTATTGTATCATCCTTGGCCCAACCGGTGCGGGCAAAACCATACTTCTCGAAACGATCGCAGGGATCCATTATCCAAAAA
>DALTVX010000058.1 GCA_029987395.1 Methanocorpusculum sp.
AATCCTCGATAAATACGCTGACCTCGTCTACTGTCTGACTCTCGCCGATGTGCGTCACATCCCAAAAATGGATGTCGCATTAGTCGAGGGATCCGTCTGTATCAACGACGAGTGCTCAATGGAAGAGATTTTAGAAACCCGAGAAAACGCAACAATTGTTGTAGCTCTCGGAGGCTGCGCCTGCTACGGAAACATCACCCGTTTCTGCCGCGGCGGACAGCAGAACCAGCCTCAGCATGAGGCTTTCCTGCCAGTCGGCGACCTGATCAAGGTGGACGTATACATCCCAGGATGTGCACCAACACCACAGCAGATCAGAAACGTCTGTCTTATGGCATACCTGTTACTCAAAGGAAATGACGAGCAGAAGGCACTTGCAACTGCATACCTTACGCCACTCATGACCCTTGCAGCACAAGGAACCGAAGCATGCGGTTGCGACATGATGACCGAAGTCATCAACCAGGGTCTCTGCTGCGGATGCGGAACCTGTGCAGCAGCATGCCCAGTCCATGCAATTACCATGCAGTATGGTAAACCACAGATCGAACGCGATCTCTGTATCAAATGTGGAGCATGCTACGCACAGTGCCCAAGAAGCTTCTATAGCTTAGACGTCTGTGGACAGTATGAAGCAATCACTAACCTCATCGCAGAGGTTATGACACCCTGAGGGTCCTGGAGAGAAAAAATGGAAAATCTTGGACAATACAAGGCAGTCTACAAAGCCAAATCCGGCTGTGAAGACATTCTCACAAAGTCCCAGGACGGCGGAATCGTCACATCATTGTTTGCCTACGCACTTGAGACAGGCATGATTGACGGAGCAATCGTCGCAGGACCAGGATCAGAGCCATACAAGCCTGAACCAATGATCGCCACTACGGTAGAAGAACTCTTCGCGAGCCGTGGAACCAAATACTCGATCTCACCGAACATGTCATTGATCAAAGAGGCAACTCGCAGCTATGGTCTTGACAAAGTCGGTATCGTCGGAACTCCCTGTCAGATCCAGGCACTGCGCAAAGCACAGATCTATCCGATCGGCATGCGCGATGTCCCAGACAAAATTGCACTTGCAATTGGTATCTTCTGTATGGAGAACTTCCCCTACCAGGGACTTTTCCAGATGGTCGAAGACCACTGTGCAACAAAGATCGACAATGTCACCAAGATGGATATCGGAAAGGGCAAATTCTCAGTCTTCACCGAGCGCGGTGTAAACTCACAGATCCCCTTAAAGGTTACTCACAAGTACGAGCAGCCCGGATGTCACGTCTGTCTTGACTACGTTGCAAACTTTGCAGATATCTCGACAGGTTCTGTTGGAACTCCTGATGGATGGTCTACCGTATTCGTTCGCTCGAAAACCGGTGAGGCAGCATTCAACAAGGCAGTCGAAGCAGGTTGGATCATTGCTGAGTCTATGGACGGAGTCAAGCCAGGTCTTGAACTCGTCGAGAAACTCGCAACCGAGAAGATCACCAAAAACAAGAAGTACCTTGAACACCGTGCACACGAAAACTCTGTACTCAAGCCACTTCGAAACCCCTACATCTAAACGATGCATCATGGGTTATAAAATGTACCCAACCTCTCGGGTACACTTTTTTTGAACTATTTCCTTACAACTCACGGCCTAAACGAACATCTTTTCATCTCTAAAAGATGTACCTTGTATCATGAATGATACATCTCCTCCTGCGCCGAAAAAAAGAACGGTAAAACCAAAAAAGGAATGCGTGACTGAGCCAGAAACGGCAAAACCCTCTCGGAAAAAAACTATTAAAGAAGAGAAGGTCACTCAACCGGAGGGGCAACCACACGAAAACCACAAACCTGTTCCCGAACAGTTTTTAACAGATCTTGGATCACTTGCTGAAATCCTGGAAGCTAATCAAACCATTCTCGAACCAATCAGAGAGGTTTTTGAGTATCATCTTGTCGACCCGATCGATAGAAAAACCTTCCCGAAACTTGTCAATGCCATGTCGATGCTTCTAGGAGCAAATGCGACGATGGTCCTCATGACGGCAAGTCATGTCAACTCTGCAGTCTTCTTCGACGATCTTCTTTATGCGATCAATGATGATAAAAAGAAAAGTGCGGTCTGGATCATCCAACATCTAACGTCACTGTACGGCAACCGTGTCCAGCAAGCGTACACACTCTCTGCCGGGACGATGGATGAAGACTGGCACATGATCGATGTCAATACATACAAACGTGAATGTGAAACCCCGCTCTGGATAGTCAATCTCGAACTCGTACTCTATAACGGAACCGAGAACAAGATCACCATGACACCCGACTCTGTCTTCCAACTCGTCGAGATCCTGGCCGCCGAGCTTGCAAAAAATATCCCAAAGGAAAATGTGGACGAAGGGCTCATCACCAAATGCGAAAAAAACTTTACAGCTTTCTATGAAAAATTCTATGGCTGCAAAGACGGAAAAAAAGATGATGAACACCCACCCGGGTATGCGTGAACAGTAACATTTTTTTTTCAAAAAATAAGATGTCTACCGGGATTTCCGGTTAGTTCTTGCGTCTTGCAAATGCGAAGACAGATGCAGCACAAAGACCCGCAAGGATCCCTACGATAGGAACAGGAGTCTGTGTAGTATTTGCAGATGAATCGCTTTTCGCATAGATCATCAGCTCATCAAGTTCAGCGTCAGATAGGTCGTAGCTGAAGAACATCGAGTAGAACTCCTTAACCTTGTCTTCAACGTTGTAATCAAACACGTCAGGATAAAACAGGTTTCCAAGCCAGATCATAGAGAGAAGCCGCTGAACTGATGGTGGGCTTCCCATCCAGTTGTAGGGGCCACAGGGAGCTTCATAAACATTGCCATTCTTCGCAGCACGGAGTGACTGCCACATTTGACTGTTCATGATTTCATTGTAGTAGGCATGGTCTGCAGTGTAACTTACAATGATATAATCCGGATTCAGCGAAAGGATATCCTCCATCGTATACTCATCACCTAATCCGCTACCCGTAACAGCAGCCCCTGCGAGGTTATTTGCCAGGTAGTTGATCACTTCACCATGATACGATTTCTCGCCGGATCCGATCAGATGAACTGAGTTGCCGGAAACGCCCGAAACGTGGATCATTGACTTTTTATTTGCACCTACTTGTGCCATTCCGGTTTCAAACTCTTTCAAAAGATCCGAAACATAGGTGGAAAGCTCCTTTCCACGTGCCTCGTTCGAAAGAAGGGTCCCGAGTGTGAGATAGGATGTGGGTATATCACTGAGTTTATTTTGGGTAACAAATACAAAAGGGACACCTGTTGTTGCCTGTATAGTATCAAGATCCTCTTTCATCGTTCCTTTTGCCGCACCAACATCCAAAACAAGATCGATATGGAGATTTTTATTAAGTTCCATGATCTCTTCAGCATTCATAGTGGATTTCGATCCATAGAACTGACCGGTCACCGGTAAGGTGAAAAGACGTGAATCAATGTATTTTTCCTCATTAGCAGCAAACTTGCAGAATATGCTCACAAACAAATCAGGGTCAAATGAATAGAGCACAATCTGTGCAAGTGGGCCGGAAGGCGATACTGCGTCAATAGTTGTCGGCAACGTGATTTCACGACCAACATCATCAACAAATGTTTTGGTCTCTTCAGCTGAGACGCCGCCGCAAAAAACAGCAGACCCAACACAAATAAGAACCAAAAATAAAATTATTCCTCGTATTTTCGTCATAGATACCTCCACCTCACAGATGGATAAAAGAATATGTACCGAAGCGCATATAATAATTACTAAAATAATCATTAAAGTAAATTAAAAATAGTTTACTTTTTAATGTTTTTATTGATAGATTTCCAAATGTGATAAAAAATTGGGATTCCGCTTTGAACCATAGTGGTGAGAGAAAAATGTGTTAAAAAAGCGAAAAAATAGAGGTTAAGGTCAGTCCTAACTCAACGGATCTCGTGAATGACCATGCCTGAAAGCAGTTTTGGTTCAAACCATGTTGATTTTGGCGGCATGATAAGTCCCGCATTGGCAACATCGATGACCTGCTGTGCAGTCACTGGCTGCATAATGAATGCCGCCGAGTACTCTCCTTTGTCAACCTCTTTTATAACATCTGCAAGCGGAGCAAAACCACCGACAAACGAAATACGTGGGTCGCCGCGGGGATCGAAGATAGCAAGCATATCGTCCAATACAAGTTCCTGCAGAACAGATACATCAAGCCGTGAGATCTCATCTGCCGCCGGATCGACCGGGCGGGTCAGTTCATACCACTGGCTTTCAAGATACAGATGGATGATATGCATCGATGTATTAGCATCAGCAGGGATGATATTTTTAGATACGTCAACCTTCTTTAACTGCGTGACGGTAAATCTGAGCGCAAGATCTCCAAGGAACTGGTCGGCATTCATTCCGGCAAGATCTCGCACAAGACGGTGATATCCATGGATGCAGACCGAATCATGCGCAAATAGAACGCTCATGAATTTTTCTGCATCAGGTGTTGCACGGCCTTCTGCTTTTCTTCGAGCCAAAACATTTGCAGACGATTTTGCTCGGTGGTGGCCATCAGCAATGTAAAGATTGGAGATGTCAGCAAAGAGTCCTGTGATCTTACTGACCTCAGCAGGATCTGCCACGCGGAAGATCTGGTGGAGATTTCCACCTGCTGATACATATTCACCATCGGGTGTGTGGGCGCCAGCGATGCTGCAAAGGGTTTGATGGATGAGTCCTGAGTCTTTATACAGTAAGAACACCTGACCCGTGTGTGCGGACACAGCATCGATATGACGCGTTCTATCCTCTTCTTTATCATATCGTGTCAGTTCGTGCTTTTTGATCGTATCATCATTGTATTCCGCAACAGAAACACAGGAGATGAGTCCGGTGAACAGCTCCCCACCAAGAGTTATCTGATAGATATAGAAGGAGGGAAAATCATCTTCAACAAAAAGTCCCTCTGCTTTCATCTTTGAAAACATTTCTGCGGCTCTTTTATAGATCCGGTCATCGTGCGGATCGATATCCATCAACTCCGCATCAGGACGGATAACTCGAAGGAAGGAGCGGGGATTTTCTGCTATCTCTGCTGCAGCCTCTTCTGCGCTGATGACATCGTACGGTACGGACGGCACGCTTCGGTATGCATCCGGAGCGGGACGAAGGCCAGTGAAGGGGTATACGCTAACCATTATGCTATATTGATTAGAGCCCAATAGTAAAAATAGCAAATGGTAACCTTTAGAGGAGTGGGTGGGACAGCGGCCGGTTGTCTGATCAGGAAAGCAACGATCGAGGACATTCCTGAAATATATCGGATCGAACTCCTGTGCTTCCCTGATCCATGGGATTATAAAGCATTGTTAGAGATGATGACGGTTTTTTTGACCTCGTTTTATGTAGCGGAGGCAGAAGGAAGGATCGTCGGATTTTCAGCAGGAGCGATCGAGGAGCTGGACCTAGAGAAATACGGACATATCTGCAATCTTGCTGTCTCTCCTGACATGCGAGCATTTGGTATCGGACGACTGCTGCTCCGTAAACTTGAACGGGATTTTTTTCTGGAGGGATGCTCAGGATGCAGTTTAGAGGTGAGGGTTGGAAACACCCAGGCACGAGCATTTTATCATAAGATCGGATATGAAGATGTGATAACCTTTGGAGAATATTATAAAGATGGGGAAGATGCCGTTGTGATGATGCGCTGGTTCTAACTTCTTTGTAATAATATGATAACTTGAATGGAGAGTTTATATCGGAAAAACTCATATAAGAAATCATGACAGACACAAAAGAGTTCAAAGATCTGATAGGAACTCCCATTCCCCTAAAAAGCCTAGCCGAGTACCAGGCTGGTTCGGTCGTTTCCCGCATGGTCATCAATAGAAAATCTGGTACTGTTACGGCGTTCGCTTTTGATAAAGGTGAAGGCCTTTCTGAACATTCAGCTCCTTATGATGCTCTCGTGATCGTTCTTGAGGGAGAGGCGGAGATTCCGATCGGTGGAGTTTCCCATTTTGTAAAAGAAGGAGATATGCTGATAATGCCGGCAAAGATCCCTCATGCGGTTCATCCCCTGACACGTTTTAAAATGATGCTCGTGATGATCCACGAGTGAAAATATCCGCGTGATTATTCGGAACGAGTAAATTCACCAAAACTTTTTTCGGCAAAACATCCACTTGCGAAATAATTCCGGGCCGGATTTATACAAACCAAACTCCCAATAGAGAGAGTGGAACAATATGTTCCATTACCATTGAAAGAATACGAAAAACACGTTTACTCTCTTTGAACAAAAAATTGGAGGATCTACTTATGAGCGGAATTCGTTAAAACACAAAGGCAATTGTTACCAGCTTTAATATTTCAAACAGATAATCATCAGGATTAATTGACATGCACTAGTCAATCGACGCCCAATAATCTATAATGATATTAGAAACAAACTTCTCTTTTCTTCTTTCTTTAGAAAATCCGAAAATAAAAAATGTAAAAAAATAAGTTTGATTATCCTTACATCAGGATGAGGACCGGGACGAATACCAATGAGATCATTGACATAAGTTTGATCAGAATGTTGATCGAAGGTCCGGACGTATCTTTGAACGGGTCACCAACAGTGTCACCAACAACAGCTGCTTTGTGAGCGTCGGATCCTTTTCCACCCAAGTTACCGAGTTCGATATACTTCTTTGCATTGTCCCATGCTCCACCGGCATTTGCCATTGTGACTGCAAGGAGGAAACCGCAAACAAGTGATCCAACTAAGAGGCCACCAAGGGCGAGAGGACCGAGAATGAAACCAACTGCGAGCGGAGAAACGATTGCGAGAAGACCTGGAAGGATCATCTTTTTGATGGCTGCTTTCGTAGCGATCGAGACGGTCGATGTGTAGTCAGGTTCTGCAGTGCCTTCCATAAGGCCTTTGATCTCTTTGAACTGACGGCGAACTTCAACGACGATCTGCTGTGCTGCTTCACCGACTGCTGTCATAGTGAGAGCAGAGAAAAGGAACGGAAGCATACCGCCGAGAAGGAGACCGATGAACACTCTGGTGTTCAGGATATCGATCGTCTCAATACCAACGGCAAGTGCGTAGGCACTGAAAAGTGCGAGACCTGTAAGAGCGGCTGAGCCGATAGCAAATCCTTTACCGATTGCTGCAGTTGTGTTACCGACTGCGTCAAGGGTATCGGTGATGTCACGAACAGAGTGGTCCTGGTGGGACATCTCGGCAATACCGCCTGCATTGTCCGCGACCGGGCCGTATGCATCAACTGCGAGGGAGATACCAAGCGTGGATAACATACCAACAGCTGCAATACCAATACCGTACATACCGGCAAACTGGTAGGCAACGAAGATCGCAGCTGAGATGATGAGAACCGGCCATACAGTCGACTCCATACCTTTTGCAAATCCGCTGATAATACCAGTGGCTGCTCCAGTCTGACAGGATTTTGCAATGCCTAAGGTCGGTTTGTAATCAAACGAAGTATAATACTCGGTGATGATACCGATCATAAAACCTGCAACAAGACCTGCAATGGTTGCAAACCAGATACCCATACCAAGCTGTGCTGCAAACAGGAATCCCATACCAAGCTGACCGTACAAGAGGATACTCGTTATACAGTAAGTTGAGATGATTGAGATGATGATTGCAACAATAAGACCTGTATTGAATGCTTTGTGGATCGCAGAGCTTTCGTTTTTCTTCGTGCGAACGAAGAGTGTACCGACTGCTGCGGCGATGATACCGAATGCTGCAATGAGCATCGGGAGAAGAATGAGGTTTAATGCGGGAATGGTTTCGCCAAAGAGTTGAGAGGCAAATGCTGCACCTGCAACACCAAGCGCCATGGATGCGATGATCGATCCAACATAGGACTCGAAAAGATCAGCACCCATACCTGCGACATCACCAACGTTGTCACCAACGTTATCTGCAATGACAGCTGGGTTTCTTGGATCATCTTCAGGAATGCCTGCTTCGACTTTGCCAACAAGATCGGCTCCGACATCAGCAGCTTTGGTAAAGATACCGCCGCCGACACGGGCGAAGAGTGCGACCGAGGAGGCACCAAAACCAAAAGAAGCAAGAATGGAAACACCAGTGTTGACACCAACAACGCTATCAAATCCACCATTGATCATTACAAGAACGATAAATGCAACAGACAGGCCAAAAAGACCGAGTCCAACAACGGTCATACCCATGACCGAGCCGCTTGCAAATGAAACTTTAACAGCATCGGCGATTCCGCGTTTTGCTGCATTGGTTGTTCGTACGTTTGCTTTTGTTGCGCTGTGCATTCCGATATATCCTGCAGTTGCCGAGAGTACTGAACCAAGAACATAACAAAGTGCAGCCCACGGGGATATCAGAATAGTGAGAATAATTGCAATAACGATAACAAAAGCGCCGATTGCGCGATACTGACGATTTAGAAAGACCATTGCGCCAAGGTGAATGGCTGCAGCGATCTTCTGCATCTTCTCATCACCTGCTGGCTCTCTTTTCACGATGGAGAAGGAGTAGAGGGCAAAGAGAAGGCCGAAAACGGCAAATATTGGAGCGAGATAAATCAATTCCATAGGTATAGAAAACCTCCATTGATTTGGGATGGTTTCTCCTTATGTTAGTGGGTGGAGAAGCTAATAATACTAATGCCTTGCAAGAGGAGGGAAAAGAAGAAGAAAAATCAGTTGATAAAACAGAATTTTTCATAGGCAAGAGTGGATAGATCCACGACAACTGCCTCGGCTGGGGTCGGAGTGATGTTCATCTGCTTCTGGAAAGAAGTCTGTGATTGCCATGTCCCGGCATTTATTCCAAGAACACCCCGATATGAGATGACATCACTTATGTGGACATGCCCCGTGTGAATGATATCAGGAACATCCCGGATCACGAGCCCGTCTTTATCAGTGGAGAGGAGCGGGGTCCTCTCGCCATATATCGGACCCAGATGTCTGCGTTTGAGCATGGCTTCCATGATTTCGCCCGGTCTTGTATATGATGCTCCGGGAATAAACTTGATGAGATCATCGATGCTTCTTCCATGGTACATAAGTACATTGACCGACTGGATATTGACAATGGAAGGATTTTCTACGAAGGTGACATTGGCCGGAAAATTTCCGCGGAACTCTTCTGGAAGAGCAGGCTGGGGTTCAGCTGCCCTGACCGCGTCGTGATTTCCAGGAGAAATTATTATTTTTAACCTTTCTGGTAGAGCTGCCATAAGTTCGCCGACACGATCATACTGTTCATAGATGGTCTTGATATCCAGTTCCTTGTCCTGATCAGGATAGATACCAATGCCATCCACCACATCCCCGGCGATGAGCAGATAGCCTATGTCATCGCGTGTCTGCATCCATGCCGAGAACCGGTCCCATGCTTCAGACAAAAATGTATTACTACCAACATGGATATCAGAGATAAACACAGCCTTGCCTGATTCCTTTGACGGAGAGATGGTGTTTGTTAATGGGATATCGGGACGAAACAGTGTGTCAGCAAAAACCAACTGGTTCGTTGCCATATTGTTACGACCGGTCGTTGCCGTATTGTTACGAGCGAGCTGCCCCTTAACACCAATGACCTCATCAGGTACGATTGCCTCGGCGTCAGCAAATCCGTCACGATTTTTATTGAAAAGTAGTTTGATCGAGCCGGTCGAATCCTCGACCTCAACCATTCTGTGACCATTAGAACTTGTCGAAGTAGTGGTCACCATACCGATAAGACCGATCTGCTGATCCATAAACCGGTTGCTTGTTTTGACCAGAGCTTCGATAGGGATCGGATTGACACGTCCGCGCATCATGTTTGCGAGAGAATCATATCGGTCGCGAAACATGGCATATGATGATTCAGGATCCGCGATAGGGACCGAACTCCCGTCACGTCCAAACAAGATCTCGGGCGTTCTGCTGACACCGACATCGAGCCTGTCTGTTCTGAGAAGGGTCATTGCAGGGACATCCTTTGGAGTAACGACCATTGTTCCCACTGGGAGGGAGAAGATTATCCCCTCGATAACACCCGATCCGCCACATTCGTTGATGTAGTCCACTACCTGGTGATGTACCAAAAAACCAGCATCGGCAAACCGGGTGACGATCTCACGTTTATCCATAAAAAAATGGTTGGGGTTAAATTAACTTTCCACTCGAAATAGAGGGGTTATTATAGTTCACGAGAGTGACTCAACAAAGACACCGATCCTGCGCACAGCCTCGGTAAGTTTTGCACGTTCCACCGCATAACAGGTACGGACGTGACCGGCACCTCTTTTTCCAAATGCACTGCCAGGGACAACGGCCACATTATGTTCAGTTAACAGACGCTCGGCAAACTCTTCATCAGAAAGACCGGTGCCTTCGATCGAAGGGAACGCATAGAACGCTCCTTGGGGAAGATGGCACGGAAGTCCGATATCATTGAGACCTTTCACGAACAGATTTCTTCTGATCCTGTACTCAGCGACCATCTCATTTTTCGAATCCTCAGCATTTTTCAATGCCTCGATCGCCGCAAACTGGGAAGCGGTCGGAGCCGACATCATCACATACTGATGGATCTTGAGTGCAGCATCAGAGATATGCTTAGGCGCACACAGATAACCAAGCCTCCATCCTGTCATCGCATAGGCTTTGGAAAACCCGTTCAATGTGATGGTTCGGTCCCAGAGACCGTCGATCGATGCGGCCGATACATGAGAGCCTTCATAGGTCAACTCCGAGTACACCTCATCCGAGATCAGCAGAAGATCATGATCGATGATGATATCAGAGATCGCTTTTAGATCATCTCTCCCCATGACCCCTCCCGTTGGGTTGTTTGGGAAGTTGATAATCAGCGTTTTGCTGTTAGGGGTGATCTTTTCCATCAAAGCATCAGGCGTGACTTTGAACTGATCTTGTTCCTTGCATGCAACCGGAACGGGCTTTCCTCCCGCCATGATCACTTCGGGTGTGTACGAAACGAAAGAGGGGTCGACAATAAGGACCTCATCACCTGGATTCACGACAGCTCGTACTGCGATATCAAAACCTTCCGATACGCCGGTGGTCACGATGATCTCATTTGGCGAATATGAGGTGTTATATTTTTTTTTCAGATCCTTTGAAATAGCTGAACAAAGATCGGGTAGACCACGATTCGACGTGTACATGGTCATACCCTTCTCTATAGAGGCTATCGCAGCTTTGGATACATTCCAAGGAGTGTCAAAGTCAGGCTCCCCAACGCCGAGACTTATCACCCGGTCGCTATCCATGGTGAGAACGAGATCGAAGAATTTTCTAATACCTGACGGTGGTATCTCTGTAGCTATTTTTGATACAAAATTTCGCATGATGACCACAGCTTAGAACGAGATCAACTGCCGATCACGGATTCCAGGACGAGACATCTCCACGCCCTGTTCTTTGTACGTCCGCATCACGATCTGAGTCATTGTTTCCCTGACCCCGTCGATCGATGCGATCTGTTCTGCAACGAACCTGGAGATATCTGCCATGGATTGCCCGGTGATAGTTACCTGGAAATCGTAGCTTCCCGTAAGGAGTCGAATACTCTCTACCTGAGGAAAACGGGCAAGTTTTTCTGCAACACCGTCATATCCAAGACCTTTCTCCGGTGTGACTTTGAGGGAGAGAATGACTGAAACATCTTCGACACCTAATGCCGAGTAGTCGATGACTGCCGTACACCGGCGGAGAATACCTGCCTGCATGAGACTGGTAATCCTTTTAGTCACTTCGCTCTCGGTAACTTCCAACATGACGGCAAGATCTCGTGCTTGGATCCGGCTGTTCTTCTGAAGTTCCTTTAGGATTATGGTGTCTATTTCATCCATGTTTACTCACCTTTTTCATGACTTTTTATTAGGGGATGCAGAATACTGCATTCCTGAAACCGTGGATCACTCATGATCACAGTACGTATCTCATTGGTCGGGCTCTTAAAATAAATCTCCGTCGTTCGACCATGCCGACCGTGAGAAACGACGCGTGTGGTAATGATACCAAGCATGTTGAGTTCGTTGATAAGATCTGAAACACGGCGGTGACTCAATGCTTCAGTATCAAGTTCAGCAGCCAACTCACGATACACATTGATCACCGATCCGCTGGTGAACACCTTTTGGCCGGAGGCTGCCATGAGAAGCATTGAAGAAAGAACGATCTTGCTCTGTGCTGGAAGCGTTTTGACACACTCGCTCATCGTATCGGTCTCGATATTTTCCTGCGCTCCATTCACGTGCTTTACCATGACATGCTCGGCGCCTTCACGTTCAGCAAGTTCCCCGGATACACGAAGAAGATCGAGAGCGCGACGGGCGTCACCATGCTCCTGAGCTGCGCGTGCGGCACATAAACTGATCACTTCTTCGGAAACAACATCTTTAAAGAAGGCCATCTCAGCACGCTGATGAAGGATGTCACGGAGCTGATCAGCGTTGTACGGGGGAAAGACCAGTTCTTCCTCTGAAAGGGAGGAGAGAACACGAGGGTCAAGAAAATCTTTGAACGTGAGGTCGTTTGAGATGCCGATGATGCAGACACGTGAAGAGAAGAGATCACTGTTGATGCGCGTTAAATTATAGAGAGTGTCATCACCGCTTTTTTTAACGAGTTTGTCGATTTCGTCGAGAACAATAATCTGAAGACCGCCAGCCTGCTCAAGAACGTTTTTGAGTTCTGAATACACCTGATCGGTGTGCCAACCGGTTGCAGGAATAGTATTTTTGACTCGGTCACTTGCCTTAAGATCATGACCACTGACATGATTTGCGATCTGGGCAAGCACTCGGTACTGTGTGTCGATGGTCTCACAGTTGAGATGGACAAGTCTGCATGGCGAAAACTCAGAACTTTCATTTTCCAGTTCAAATCCAACAAACTTGACCGTTGCCGTTTTACCTGTTCCTGTTTTTCCATAGATGAGGATATTAGAGGGTGTAGCTCCCTGAAGAGCGGGAGCGAGGATCTCTGCAATGGAGTTGATCTGATTTATTCGATGAGGAAGTTCTTTTGGGCTGTAACTGTGTCGTAAAACCTCACGGTTCTGATATATTTTATTAGGACTGATATATTTTTTAAAGAGACCTGTAGATTTGTAGGGTTTGCCATCCATGGAGATTATTTCCTTGTACATGTATTATGTTTTTTTTCCTAATAATGTACCACTACTGCGAGTGGAGATAAAACCTTTGAAGTTAGAGTGCGAGTGGAGATTTTATAACAGCGAATTGTTTAAAATTGTTTAATAAAGCAATTGTAAATCTAACAAATATATGACTATATTAAGGCCCCCACCCCTTCATTGCGAGTGGAGATTATATAATTGAATCCTAAAAAAAATAGTGTTTTTTTGTTTTTCTTTATATAGTTTATATACTTTAAATTTTTTTACAACTAAAAATATAACTTTTTTATATTATATTATTTTAGATTAAAAAATAGTTTATATAATTAAAAAGAAATCTTTATATATATATAAATCAAACTGTTAATAACTACAAAAATAAATAAATGAAAAAAACAATTTTTTCAACACTACAAAAAAACAATCTCCACTCGCAACAAAGGGGTGGGGGACTTCTTTTGTAAATATTCATAAAACAACAGAAAAATGATCATATAATAATATATAATTTTTCTCTGCTTCTAAAATTAAGAGAATAACCTAATATCTTTGAACTCATACAACTCTCTTATGCCAAAAGAACATCATGAAACTGTTTCGATTAAAACAACAGTGATCACCGTTTCAACAACTCGAACAGAAAAGACCGATCTTTCAGGAAAAATACTTCGCGAAATATTCGAAGGCGCAGGTATCCCAGTTATCGGAGTAAAAGTCGTCAAAGATGATATAATAGAAATCAGAACAGCTGTTATCGATGCACTCAAATCTGCTAACTGTATCATCGTGAACGGTGGAACTGGTCTCACCCGCGATGATTGTACAATCGAAGCTGTATCACCCCTCTTTACTAAAACGATGGATGGATTTGGAGAACTGTTCCGTCAAAAAAGTTATGCTCAGGTCGGGACCTCGGTTATTCTTTCACGTGCTGCCGCAGGCATACATAACGGAAGCGTGATCTTCTGCATACCAGGTTCCCCAAAAGCAGTCAAGCTTACAGCTGAAGAAATCATTATTCCAGAACTCACTCACATCTTAACACATGCTGGTCAGTGATCCATCTCTCCTGTTCACATCAGTTCATACCACTCCACAGATACAGAAAGTTGCAGATCTTAAAAAGATCATCTGGATAGAGCATTACACCCCCTTGATCAGATCCGAGCAGATCGCATATATGATACAAACATTTCAGTCTGTTCCCACGATTACCAACTAAAATCAGTAAGGATATCGATATTATATCATTCAATATGGTGCCACATCCGCAGGATATGTTATGGGCGGACTACATCATGGAATTGATCATCTGATACGTCTCTTCCCTGTTGGATGATCCGGTATTGATCGTATGCAGCTGATCGATATACGCATAGCAGGTTGTCATATATTCGTCATAGCTGGTGATATTTGACTCATACTTCTCATAAATCTCCTGATCATAGGCCTGACCGAGCAATATTTTCTGATCTGTCATCTCATTTTGCAGAGATCTCAATTCCTGACTCAGTGAATCAATGGTAATAATAATCTCTTCTCTCTTCTCCAGAACCGTGTCGATCTGCCAGGATACTGTGTAGGCCGTCGTGCCTTCTCCCACAAGGAATACTGAATCCTCTCTGATCCGTGTTCTGCTTCTACTTCTGTTTCTGATCAGAGCTGAATTCTCTCCAATATAGGCATATCTGGTCGTCTCAATCACAAGGTAATCGCTGATCATATTGTTGCCCAACTCTTTGATCGCAGCTGTCATATGATTCTCCTCACTAAAGCATACGAGCCCTGCTGCATATCCTCTTTTTGCAAGTAGACCAGCTAAAAGAACACTTTTATCATCACAGTCACCCGTATTTTCGATCACGGTTTCGATTGGGAAATTTACATTTGCCCCGACTGTTTTATAGGGAATATTTTGAACATAGGTGGTCAGCAGTTCAACGTACTCGTCAGTCGTCAGAGCATGTTCCTGTGCATAGGAATCAAAAAATCCGAGAAGTTTTTCGTACATCTCATTTTGTGCCGGATCATTTACGATCGCAGAGTAATAGCTCTCTGATGAATAGCCAAACAGCGGGGTCGATTTGGATCCCTCTTTTTTTGCGCCATTGTAGGGGGCAAGACTAAGAGTGATCTCACCTTGGACCACATTCCCTCTAAATGGAAAATCGATCTCCAAAACTGTTGTCGAGGTAGTGGATATATCCACTATGATCGTTGGACCAATGGTATGAATACCAGTTACACTCACCGCGGTTGAACTTATCATAAAAATGATGAGCATCGAACAGAGCATCTTATTGAGTGCGTTCATAGCCTGTATGGAAATGCACTTTGTTTTGAGTTAACCGTTTCGTTAAGTTCTTTATTTCCATACATCGACCAGTGCGACCCGTTCTAGGACAAGTTCTCCAATCCTGCTCTCGCCAACAACTCCAAGTTCCTCGTCGGTGATGTCAAACTCCTTTTTTAGGGTCTCTCGATCAGCCGTGATATCATCTGTCTCCTCAACGATCACCCTGAGATTATCGTGTGCTTTTTCTGTCTCTCCATCAAGGATCAGAACAAATACCTGATTATTACCGATCTGCAGCCCAAATCTTGGTGCAAGAGAACACTGTCTTTGTCCGGAAGCATACAGCAGGATCTCCATTGAGAGAGAACGGGCAATATTTTTTCCATTGAAAAAAGACCGTTTCGCATGCATGACCGCTGATTCAATATGAGGTCTTCCGGCAATTTTTGTTGCGTCAAAGAGAACGATCGTGGATCCTGTTTCTTTTCCGATCCTGTTCACCTTTTCCAGAGTGCGGGCGACATTCTCCACACACAGTTTGCCTGAAAATACTATCATCGTCATTCTCCCTCTCCAAAATCAAACAAAGTGAGCTGTGGTTTTTTCTCGATTTGCAGCTCCTCCTCTCCTTCTTCAGACTCAGTCCGTTTTTTCTTTGGAGACTGCCTTCCCGCCTGTTCGAGAACTTTTTGTGCGATCGTTGCACCAAGAATGGAAATGACTACGTGTTCTTGTGCAGTGAGGAGAGCCTTTGGATCAGTGATGCCTTGGTCAAAGAGCCTGCGGGCCCTGACCCGTCCGATGCCTTTGAGTGTGATCAAAGGAAGCAGCTCCTCTTTGACCCCATGCATAACTCTGGTCTCGAGATTTTTCATCTCTTCATCAGATCCGGGGCTGAACTCATGACAGATCCTGCCTGCCGCATGCATGAGCCATCTGAGGTTTTCAACCACTGCATGAATATCTCCGGCACCTACGGCAAACCGTTCACAGATAGAATCTTCCCCGATCTCGGATATCCACTCCTCGGCAACGAGAGCCGTCTTGATCGCTGCAAAAAACTCCTCAGATATGTCTTCGAGCAGGAGTTCGTCTCCTCGTTCTGTGAGAACATTATCCACAAACTTCTCATCCGAGGCTTTGAGATAGAATCTGAACATGTTCGGTGTCATGCAGAGAAGATGTAACATACCAAATGCCGTGAACTCTTTTCCTGCAAGACCGTCCTTTATCATCATGGCCGATTCTGGATCGAGATAGAGTCGGGACGTTAGTGCGCCAAACAACGTCCCGTGGATCTCATCCCCTTCTTTTTCGATCATCCCGGATTTTTCCAGATATGCAAGCGCCTTTTCGATGTTTTTATCGAGACGCCGGTGAACGGATTTTTGGCTTGCATAGAAGGATTTTTCCATGAATCCTCGGACTTGTTCCCCGGTTTGTGCAAACCCTGAGGTGATTATCGCCAGAAGATGACTGCGGAGTTCATTCTCCTTCTGACACTGTGACGAGATATCTTCTGCTGGTGCATCGATGAACTCCTCGAAGAGCCGGTCAACATCCTTTTTTTCTTTTGCGATGAGAACAGCTTCCCCGTACGGGTCGAGTCTTGGTCGTCCTGCTCTCCCCGCCATCTGACGGTATTCAAGAACAGGAATAGGATTCATGCCGACCCCCCGTTCATAGCGCTGATAATCCCGGATGATCACTCGCCGTGCCGGGAGGTTTATTCCAGCAGCAAGGGTCGGGGTCGAGGATATACAAAGAATATCTCCATTTTTAAATCCCTCCTCGACGGCTGATCTTGCTGCACGCGGAAGACCTGCATGATGGAACGCTGCCCCGGATTTTACGGCTGCGGCAAGGTTTTTTCCAGAAACGGTGGTATCGGCTTTAGCGATTCGTTTTGCAAGTTCATCGAGTTTTTCTGAGGATCTTTTCAGTGTTATCGCTGCCCGTTTTGCATAAGCCTCGGCAGAACGCCGAGAAGATACAAACACCAGACACTGTCCGCCTTCATTGATGGTGTCCAGAAGGAGATTCAGGTCATCGTCCTTTTTTGGCGTTTCAAGGATCCGCTCTGCTCCATGAAAATGGATCGCTCCGTCATAATAGACCCCTTCACGCAGATCGACCGGCCGCCAGTCACTCGTGATGAGCTGTGCATCCAGCCATTTTGCCAGACTCTCAGGGTTCCCCATCGTGGCCGAAAGGCCAATGATTTGCATATTTGGGTTCTGGAACCTGAGCTGTGCGATGACCATCTCTAAGGTTGCTCCTCGTGAATCGTCACCGATCAGGTGGATCTCGTCAACCACCAAAAGAGAGATGCTTTTCAGCCACCCGGCCTTGTTCCTTATCAGAGAGTCGGTCTTCTCAGAGGTCGCAACGATGATGTCGTATCTGCCCAGATAGTCGTCGCGCTGGTCAGGATCTCCAGTCGCGATCCCGACTTTGACAGATTTTCCGCTGAAATCTTCGTATTTTTCCGATGCAAGGGCTTTGAGGGGAACGATATAGAGGCACTTTCCTCCCTCCGCAATTTCTTTTTGCATCGCCATCTCAGCGATGAGAGTTTTTCCTGAAGCTGTGGGAATAGCGGCTAAAATGTTTTTCCGTTCAAATAAACCGGAATTTACACACTCAACCTGGGGGGGATACAGCTCTTCGATCCCATTTTTCAAATACGCCTCGCGCAGGTGATTTGGAATCGGCATTTCGCTTATTTTCATGAAACGCGTCCGAATATATTTAGACCCCTTCGTTTCCAGTGGAACTTTCCCGAATCACTCATGATATTTAACGATTGCGACTTTAGTACTGCTCAGTAGTAATAGTTCAGTACATCCAGCTTTGCTTCCTTCTTTTTCCGATCCAGGAAGTTAAACACGGTATTATGGTCTGAGCCATTAATCAGCATCGTTACCGCTGTGTGAGCATCGTTCATCTGATCTGGCATGCCGATGATGCCCACTGTTTTCCCGTACACGGAGACAAGGGCTCCCGTCATGTTTTCGATCTGCTCACGAGCTTTTCCTTCACGTCCGATGATCCTTCCTCTGATCCTTGCAAGTTTCTGGGGAGTATCTGCAATGTCCGAGATATCGATCAGGGTTAGGATCATATCATCGTCTTCGAGGAGTTTCTTTGCACGATCGGGAGAAAATCCGCGTCCGATGGCTTTGATGACCTCCATTGCCCGAATTTCTGCTAAGGAATCGTCCTTGTTTATTATCTCGATAAGGCCGGTCTGACTGTCGACCTCCAGGGTCACTTTGAGGATTCTTTCTAGGAATTTTCTCGTCTCGCCGCTTTTTCCAATGATTGCGCCGATTCTGTCGTTAGGGATCTTTACTTCTTGTGTCATGATTTATATCTCGAAAAAATCTTCTCCGACGATGTCACGAAAGAGTTCGTGTTCGTCGGTGGTCTTACATTTGGTTCCAAAAAATCTGTTGATGTTTTTGATGTCTCGAAAGAGGAAATTATGGGCCCGTGGGTGATCGGGGGTCACTGCCTGTCCCATA
>DALTVX010000059.1 GCA_029987395.1 Methanocorpusculum sp.
CCGTGGACCAAACTACCCGAACTATGCAATGAACGTTGGTCACCAGGGAGAATACGCAGCCATCGCAGCCTCGGCCCACTTCGGTCGCGGCGACGCATGGACGCTGTCTCCACTGATCAAGATCTGTTTCGCAGACCCGGCACTGAAGTTCGACTTCGCTCACCCACGTGCATGTTTCGCAAAGGGAGCAATCCGCGAATTCATGCCAGCAGGCGAGAGATCTTTGATCATCCCAGCCCAGTAAGTGGTTATCTAACCACTCATTTTTTTCTTTTTTTATCTGTCCTGAAAAGGGAATCCTACTCAAATATTATCATAAAAATATGTGTCCCTGATTCTTGTGGGGTCGTGAAAAAAAGTTAGAGCTCACCTATAAGTTCGCTCATCCGCTTTAGAAGTTGATCTGCGGTTTCATGCTCCCCGTCGGAAAATATCGAAAGTGACAGCGTATCTTCCCAGGTGATGACCACAATAACAAATGGATTTCCTGTACTGATGTTTCCATACATTACGGCGTCTTTCATTACAACATCATTGCCAAAATCCACCACATCCTTTGGCAGGACACCTGCGTTGGACATGAACGGTGATGACTCGTATTCTGGATCGAGGAGGGGTCTCGCATATTCAGAATCCGGCTCTTCGATGGCGAACTGTACCCCAATTCCTAGAGCATTCTTTTTGTCCATCTGGGATAAAGTTCTGACTTCATCAAGAATAGATATGATATCGCCTGATTCTGGGATAGGCACTGGTGACCAGTAAGGCACTGAATAGTTTTTGATATCGGTTCGAAGATACAGCGGGAGATATTTCCTAAGATCCACCGCAGCACGGATCGGCACCATCGACATCGAGGTATCGAACGTTTTCTGCACATACTCCTGCAATGCAACCGCATAGACCGTTATCAGAACATCATTCACCGTTGCATGATGCTTGTGTGCAAATGTCTTCATATTTTTCAGCACCTGTGGCTGTATCTTTTGCACAAACAACGTAGGCACTCCTCGATTATCCTGCGAAACTGCAAACATTTTTTGATATTTCTGGATCGGGATCCTCTTTGCTGACTCGGCACGACAGAGTTCTGCGCACGTATCCATAGAGTAAGACGCAAGAAGTGACCTCATCGACCGGTCTCCCCATTCCTCGAGAGGGGCCTGCGTATAATTCGGATTCCAGCCGAGAATTCTATAACACGCTCCGATCATACCAACGACATCCCATAAACCGTGAGCGTCGGTCAACGTGTGGTCTATGGAGAAGATCAGCGTGCATAACGGCCCTTTTTTATCAGCAACCACATGCAGAGGTGGATGATCATTCGGCAGACCACGCAGAATGTTTGCTATATTAGCGGGATCGCTGCTTGTCTCGGTCACCCATTTTCGTTCCTCTGATAGAAGCACCCACCCGTTTTTATCGTCTTCCGGACTGCCGTTATAATAACTTTTGAGAATTTTCACGGCATCTGCGACTTTTGCGACCGCTCGTTCCAGCCGATCCAGATCGATATCTCCATGCAGCTCAAGCTTGAGCGAGATAAAATAAAATGTGTTATCAGTGAACCTGCGTTGAAAACGGTCGAGCTTTGAGGAGTGGATGAAGACGTCTGGCATGAAAATGTTCCTGAGTGAATATTCGCTCTCGGTCTATTTCTATCTCTGCTGAAAATAATTTTCGACCAGATATACGAATGGAAATAATGATATTATATTTCTATAGAAACAACCAGTCGAGATATTCTTTCAGCTTCGGCGCATAACGCATGGCAGTCCCAGTGGACATGATCCACGTGGCAGGAAAACTGGATATGGTGGATGAAGAGGTTATGAGGAGCTGAGATTTTCTTAGAAAAACTGCCGCATGCTAACTACGCGGTTCTAACATATCCTCACGTCTCTCCCTTTGTTCCTTGAAGATACTCCTCTTACCCATGATGAGGCAGGCCAAAACAAGTGCGGCCATAGAAGGGATCAGGATACCAAAGTCCCCAGTCATTTCAAGAACCATGATCATAACGGCTATCGGTGCATGGGCAATACTGCCAAAAAGTGCGATCATGCCTATGATGACGAATACTGGGACCGTTGTGAGCGGAATTATCTGTGGGAACAGTATGTGAAGAAGCATCCCAAAAGCACCTCCCGTAAATCCGCCGATCGAGAGACCCGGGGCAAATACACCGCCGCTCCCGCCTGAACCGATCGTCAGGGCGGTCGTCAAGGTCTTTACAAAGGGAAGAAGTATCAAAACAGTAAGAGGCAGCATGTTGTATAGAGCAAGTTGTACAAATCCATAGCCAGATCCGAGACTTCCAAGAGCGACCAGAAGTGTATCTGGAGAGATGTACGCAAAAATGATCACCAAGACTGCAATGAAAAACGCTCCTAAAACCGGTTTGAGATAACCAGGAATAGCATATTTTCGAGAAAACTTGTCAAAGATATCCTTTGTTCCATAAAATGTTTTGATGTACATGATCCCGATCAGAGCACAAATGGGTCCAAGAGCAATGAAAAAGGGGACCTGAAGAACTGACCATGTCAGGGTAGCGGCACCAAATATTGCTTCATATCCCATAAAAAACCCAAAGATCGAGTAGCTGATGATCGAGGCAAGAAAAGACGGGATCAAAACATCTGCTTCCACGTCCCGCAGATAGAGGATCTCTGCTGCAAGTACTGCTCCTCCGAGCGGAGCTTTGAAAATCGTACCGATACCTGCCCCTATTCCGGTCGCGATAGCGATCTTTCGTTCTCGCGGCGACAGATGAAAAACATCAGAGATAAAAGCGCCAAAACCCGCAGCGATCTGTGCTGTTGGACCCTCACGCCCGGCACTACCGCCCGTTGAAATGGTAATGATCGACGCGATCGCTTTTATGAACGGGACACGCCATCGGATTTTTCCATCTCCATGGTACGCTTTTAGTGCCGCATCAGTACCATGACCTTCGGCTTCCGGCGCAAACTTATGCACTATCATACCTGAAAGGAGTGCTCCGCCGCAGATGATCGGAAGAATGAGCCAGATCACCGGCGGAGGTGTCCAGCATTCGATCCCTTCACAGGATTGGCCTGGTGTCGGGAAAGCTCCGTCATAAAAAAATCCCATGATCACATGGATACTGTATTCAAGACCTATGAAAAATAAAAGTGTTCCAAAGCCGGAAATGATTCCGATGGTTATCCCGATCAATAGGATCTTTTTGAATGATATACGTTCTTCCCCTTGATTCACAAAACACCTTTTTCTAGTATCTTTGTTTTCAATCTATTTTATATCTGGCTCGCATCAAAATACATGTGCGTGTACCCGGCAAGAACAGAACCGGCAAGGATTCCGTCTTTTCCTTCACATATCCCATTGCCGCGTGACAGAGTGAACGCATATCGTACATCCGCATCTGGAATGGCCCGTGAATAATGGAACTCATGGCCTCGAAACTTCATCCCTAGTGGGAAGAGGGACTCTTCGGTTACTTTTCCAATGATATAGTTCAGAGCAACGAAGCGTTTCTCCATAACACACTCGGCGTCCAAAAGACCCGCCATTTTGAAACTGCCATCCTGCGTTGTGAGAGAACGGCCAAGCCACATCAGACCGCCACATTCACCGTATATTGGTATCTCCTGCTCGGCCGCATGGTTCAGAGCGTTTTTACACGGCGAATTTTCAAGAGCTTTTGCATACAGCTCAGGATATCCGCCGCCGAAATAATATCCATCCACTTCTGGGAGTGGATCATGGATCGGAGAGAAAAATACCAGTTCAGCCCCCTTGTTCCTAAGAACGTCAAGGTTGTCCTGATAATAAAAGCAAAACGCTTCATCCAAAGCAACCCCGATCCGAGTTTTTTTCTCTGAAGAGGGCGGGCTCTTCTCTGCTGAGATCATCGTTGTGTTTGCCGCGGCGGCAAGAAGTTCATCAAGCGAGCAGTGCTCCTCGATGAATGCTCCGGTATCCTTCATGCGTGCATCCTCACCAGCCATTTTTAGGCCGAGATGTCGGCTTTCAACAGCAAGTGTATCGCTTCGCGGGATCCAGCCGAGAAGAGGGATCTTCAGATCCGTCGTTGTCATCGCTTTATGCTTCTCACTGCCCCCTTTTGTCATGATCACGCCGGCAAATCTGAGCCGCGGGTCATATTCTGTATATCCCTTGATGAGGGCGGCGACACTTCTGCTCATCCCTTTGATATCTGCGACAAGAATGACCGGGGCGTCAAGAATGCGAGCCACATGCGCCGTACTTGCGCACTCTCCCCCGTCCACGCCATCATAAAGTCCCATCACTCCTTCGATAACGGCGATGTCTGCACCCTCGCATGCAAAAACAAACGAACGGCGCACCGACTCCTCTCCCATCATGAACGGATCGAGATTGCGAGAACTCCGCCCGCAGACCGCAGTGTGATGTGAAGGGTCGATGAAATCCGGCCCAACTTTGAATGGCTGGACCACAAGACCCCGTGCTCGAAGTGCCGCCATGATCCCGGTCGCGGTGGTCGTTTTTCCGCACCCGCTATGTGTTCCGGCGATCACGATACGGGGTATGCAGGTACTTGTTCTCATCATAATCGTTTACCTTATATCAGTTTAAGTTTAATTTTATAGAATTATATTGTATCGTAGATACTAGGCGTTTCGTTCTTATGGATATTATGGATGGGCTTCTCCAGGTCCCGTGGTGGCAATTTTGGACGGTACTCGCAGCGGGAGCCATAATTATCTGTCTGTATCTGTTGAGAAACCGTGCAATGTTCAGGGGTTCAGCAAAAAAGCCACGCACGATCTTCGATGAACACATCCTTGATGATGCCGCAATGGAAAGCCCTCTTCGGCATGTTTCGGCATGGCTGAAACTGGTTTTGTGTCTCTCTGCGATCGTGATCGCCGTGACCTCGCCGCTCCCGTATCTCCCGATATTTATTGCGGTGTCCATGATTTTTGCAGCTCTTTTTGTTGCAAAGGTCAGCCCTCGTCTCTACGGATCTCTGCTGACCATCCCTCTATTTTTTGCAGGGACCGGAGCCATCGTGATCCTGTTCATCACCGGCGGGGGAGAGACGCTTATAGATTTTTTCCGGATAGGTCCATTTCATGTTCAGATCACCACCGACTCTCTTGACCTTGCGGTCCTGGTGATCTCACGAACATTTGCCGGTATGTGTTCGCTGTATTTCCTCGCACTCACCACTCCGATGACCTCGCTTTTTGCGGTTTTCCGAGATCTTAGAATGCCTCAGGCCTTCATCGATCTGTCCATGCTGATCTATCGGTACATTTTCGTCTTCATCGGTGAAGCGATCTTGATCCATAATGCACAGATCATGCGTGGGGGATACGGCACATGGAAAAATTATATCACCTCATTTTCCATGCTTGCCTCGATGCTGTTCATCAGGACCTGGGAACGAGGGGAGGCGATCTTTGTTTCTATGGAGTCGCGGTGTTATGACGGACTAATGGCTTTGCCTGATGAAAAGGGGCACGTCACTTTGCTCGCGGCCACGTCAGTGGTCCTCTTTATTATGGTGATCTTTGGTCTTTTGTTGGTGGAGATGTTTCTAGTATGAATGATAATGTACTTACGTTTGAAGATGTTCGGTTCTCGTATCCCGGTCGACCCGCATCGCTGAAAGGGATATCCTTCTCCATCAAGAGAGGAAAAAAAGTTGCAGTTGTCGGACCAAACGGAGCTGGAAAAACCACACTTCTTTTGATGTGCAACGGAACGCTCGTTCCTGAAGCCGGCAGGATCTTCGTGAACGGCGAGGAGGTCGCGTATGATAGAGCGTCGCTACGAAACGTCCGAAGCAAGGTCGGTCTGGTGTTTCAGAACTCAGACTCGCAGATCTTTGCCCCGAGTGTGTTTGCTGATGTGGCATTTGGGCCGCTGAATCTGCATCTGCCGGAGGAGGAGATCAGGGAACGTGTTTCTGATGCTCTCTTTGCGGTTGGTCTTGTGGGGTATGAAAAACGCCCGCCCCATCATCTTTCCGGCGGGGAAAAAAAGCGTGTCGCTATCGCAGGTATTCTTGCAATGAGGCCGGATATTCTGGTGGCAGATGAGCCGACCTCTTCACTTGATCCTGCTACTGCCGCCGAGATAATGGATCTTTTGGATGAACTCCAGGAAGACGGCACCACGATCCTTCTCTCAACACATGATGTCGAGCTTGCCTACCGGTGGGCGGACGAGGTGATCCTTCTTGCCGATGGAGGGATCCTGCATCAGGGTATGCCGGCGGATGTTTTCACCAGCGATGATCTGATGGTCCAGGCACGAATGACCCCGCCGATCCTTCTGGATCTGTATCAGGAACTGGTCAGAAGACAGCTCCTTGTTTCAGGTATCCCTCCCAAGGGGATCCCTGAGATGATCCGCCTTATCGAGGGTTCGACCCCCTCTGTTATAGGAAACGTGTATCTTTCTGATATCGACACGCTCACTCCGGAAGCAGCGAAACAGATGCTTGCTGAGCACCCTCTCTGGCATATAGGAGCTATGGGAACGCGGGCAAAAAAGTTCTGTCATCTCTCGGACATCACGCTTGAGTACACCCACGGCGTGGTGGACAAGTGCCTTCTCTCCGTGATGAGCGGCGAGGATACGCTGATCCTGACCTGCGGCGGGATGCTTGATCGTGTGGAGCTTCGGGCAGCCGCGTTTGCAAAAGAAAGCGGGATCGGTGTGAAGGTCATTCGGGTGTGAGCCGGCTTACGGCGTGAAAAATAGCTCCATCCAAAACATCTCTCAATCTTTTTTCTTCTCTATATTGTGTACGAATACTACACAAATGCAACCTCTTTTATCTGATCATCTTTCAATATGTAGCAGATGTTAAACGCGCATCCATCTTTTTTCTTCCCATACAGAGAGGTGCCTCCTAAACCATATTACATAGGCTTGGCCCTCTGCGGATCTCACGATTAATACGATAACATTATCCTTATCGAGTGATATCTTTGTTATTATTGAATTAAATCCGATTCAATCATTTCTAGTGTGTGGTAATAATGAGTAAAAAAGCTTTTCTACAATCCGGGAGGCATAAAAACAGTAATGCCTCAGCCATTTTTAACTATCGTATTTTGATTTCTGTTTCTGTTCTCGTGCTGCTGTTATTCTCTGGAGGAGCAAGCGCATTATACAGTGGTGGTGCAACTGAATCGGATTCGACATTGGATCTGAATAAGACCGTTAGTCAAGCAAGTAGCTTAATGGCGCAGTCACCTGTTGCACCAAAGCTTACTATTTATACGTCATCTCCATCTGTGATTTTAAAGGGAAACAACATAACTATTTCAGGAACCGCTGAAGACACAGATAAGCTTATAGGTTATGCATTTGCTCCTAATTTCTCCTATGTGATGCGTATCGTAGTTGAGAATGGAAAGTATGCAATGAGCATCCCAACTGCAAATATTACTATCGGTAGTCCGATATTTGTTATTATACAGCACCCGATGTATGATCATCTTTTCAATATCATTCCGATAAGTGATCAACAAAAAGGCACTTGTATTTATCAAAATAATAACGCTCAACCTACTGGAGGTCCAGGTGACATCTTCCTGTTTAGCCCGC
>DALTVX010000060.1 GCA_029987395.1 Methanocorpusculum sp.
CAAAATAATAAAGGTTTAGATAACTCGAATGAGCAGGGAGAACATAATGACAAAACTCAATATTACCGACACAACGCTCCGTGACGCTCATCAGTCACTAGCGGCAACGCGTATGCGGACCGAAGATATGCTCGGTCTCGCACGCGAGATGGAAAAAGCCGGCTTCTGGTCCGTTGAAGCCTGGGGCGGGGCAACATTTGATACATGTATTAGATACTTAAATGATGATCCGTGGGATCGTCTTCGGACCCTTCGCGAAATATTCGTGAAAACGCCGATCCAGATGCTTCTTAGGGGACAAAACCTCGTTGGATACCGTCACTACCCCGACGACGTCGTGGACAAATTCGTCTCTGCCGCATCAGAAAACGGTGTCCGTGTTTTCAGGGTCTTTGACGCTCTCAACGATATCAGAAATATGAAGAGGGCCATGACCCAGGTCCTTGAACATGGAGATCACCTGCAGGGCACAATATGCTATACCACCAGCCCTGTTCACAGCATCGCCGGATTCATCAATATGGCTGAGGAATTGTATAACCTTGGCAGCAACTCGATCTGTATCAAAGATATGGCAGGGCTCATCATGCCTGAGGTAGCCCGTGAACTGATCACCGGCATCAAAGACCACCTCGACATTCCGGTATGTCTTCACTCCCACTCGACCAGCGGCATCGCTCCCTTGAGTTATCAGGCGGCGATCGAAGCAGGTGTTGATATCCTCGATACCGCTATGTCTCCCTTTGCCGGGGGAACAAGCCAACCGGCAACAGAAAGTATCGTGGCATCTGTTATTGGGACCCCTCGCGACACAAATATCTCCCTTTCAACTCTTCGTTCAATAAAAATAGCAGCTGCAAATATCAGATGTAAATATGAATGCCTTATCGACCCCATCTCAGTTAGGATCGACAGTGACGTTCTGGTGTATCAACTCCCCGGCGGCATGATCTCAAACCTTGTCTCCCAGCTCAAAGAGCAGAATGCTCTCGAAAGAATGGATGATGTCCTCACCGAGATCCCGAAGGTCAGAGCTGATCTTGGGTACCCGCCTCTGGTGACTCCTACCTCCCAGATCGTCGGAACTCAGGCTGTCTTGAATGTATTGATGGGCGGAAGCTACAAGACCGTCACTAATGAAGTTCGTGACTATCTCAAAGGATTGTACGGGAAGAGTCCCAAACTTCTGGATGAGGATCTCGTCACCTCGATCATCGGAGATACACCTCGTGTCTCCTGCCGGCCGGCCGACACTCTTGAGCCAATCTATGCCAAGATGAAGAAAGATGCTGAATCACAGGGACTCATCAAAAAGGAGGAGGATATCCTCACCTACATTCTTTATCCCGCCATTGCCCCGGCATTTCTTAAAGGAGAAAAGAAAGCCGAAGAATTCCCGGCACCTCCGGCCTCTATCAGCGGGATCGCTCCCGTTGAATATGATCTCCCCAGATCCATGGAGGTCGAGGTCGATGGCGAGATATATGCCGTCCGTATCCTCTCTGTTGAAGGAGAGGCGATCGTTAGTTCAGTGAAATCGACCGATACTCGTCACCGCGGAGACGTTCCCGGCGGTGTGAAGAGCAGTATCCAGGGTATGGTACTTGACATCAAAGTCCGGGCAGGTCAGAAGGTATCTGCTGGTGAGACCCTCCTCGTTCTCGAGGCAATGAAGATGGAGAACCCGGTCGTCAGCCCGATCGATGGTACGGTGACCGTGATCTTCGTCGAGAACGGTGCAGTTGTCCAGAGCGGGGACGTTCTCGTGGTGGTGCAATGAGTAAAAACGATTACTTCGACAAAGTATTGGTTGCCAACCGGGGAGAGATCGCGATCCGCGTCATGCGTGCCTGCCGAGAAATGGGCATAGAAACCGTAGCCGTTTACTCAGAAGCAGATGCAAATGCCTTACACGTGAAGTATGCCGATGAAGCATTTCTCATCGGGGCTGCCCATCCGACAAAAAGTTATCTCAATATGGAAAGGATCCTCGAGGTCGCCGATATGGCGGGAGTTGACGCGATCCATCCAGGATACGGGTTTCTTGCAGAAAAATCAGCCTTTTCCGGAGCAGTAACAAGGGCAGGATTTACATTTATCGGTCCATCTGAAGCCACCATCAAAATGATGGGTTCGAAAATCGACTCCAAGCAGTCTATGCATGACGCCGGGGTTCCTGTTCTTCCCTGGACCCATAGTACCGATCATGATGAGGCAAAAGCATTTGCCGAATCTATCGGTTTTCCGGTCATCGTTAAAGCATCCGCCGGTGGTGGTGGGATCGGCATGTCGATCGTCAACAATGAGGCTGAACTTGATGAAGCGATCGCAAAATGCAGCAGAACTGCGGCATCAGCTTTTGGTGACCCAACGGTGTTCATCGAAAAATATCTGGCAAGACCCCGTCACATCGAGGTCCAGATCTTCGCCGACTCCAAAGGCGATGTGATCCACATGTTTGAGCGTGATTGCTCTATCCAAAGACGTCATCAAAAACTTATCGAAGAATCACCATGCCCCATCATGACCGATGAACTTCGTGAAAGAATGACCCAGTCTGCTATCACTGTTGCAAAAACCTGCGATTATGAAAACGCGGGGACCGTGGAATTCCTGTATGACTCAGGGAATTATTATTTTATGGAGATGAACACCCGTCTGCAGGTCGAACACACCGTGACCGAGTTGATCACCGGCCTCGATATGGTACGAATGCAGATCCAGGTCGCAGCAGGCGAACCGCTTCCCTATGCTCAGGATCAGATAACCTGCCGTGGACATGCGATCGAGTGCCGGGTGAATGCCGAGGATCCGATGAACAACTTCCAGGCCGACGCAGGAAAAATCAGCCGTTATCGTTCTCCGGGGGGCCCTGGTATCAGGATCGACAGTTGTATCCACGCAGGATACTCCATCCCGCCTCTGTATGACTCGATGATCGCAAAACTTTGTGCCAGAGCAATGACCCGTGAGGAAACCGTCGCCAGAATGCGCCGCGCCCTCACCGAATATGTCATCATCGGCGTGAAGACAACACTTCCCCTCCATTATGCAGTGATGAACCATCCCGACTTTATTTCAGGAAACACTCACACGCACTTCCTTCAGGATCCAGAAATTACTCGGTCTCTCGCTCGGTATATGCGTGAAAGTGAGACCCGTATGAACCAGCTTGGTGATTCCCTCCGTCAGGGCAAGGAAAAAACCATAGCAGTTACGGCTGCGGTGAGCGCATATATGAGCGCTCTTGCGGCCAAAAAAGGGCAGAAGAAAGAATAATTTATTTTTTTATTTTTATTTTTTATAGCCTTCCAGCATCAGGCTCGCAATATTTTTGACCGGCAACCCTGTCACCTGCTGGAGATGAAATTCGCAGAATGGGCAGACAGTTATGACGCAATCTGCGCCCGTTTCTTTTACCATCTCGGCACGAACTGCTCCCATTTTCGCAGCCACTTCAGGTTGACCGGATTTCACTCCCCCACCTGCCCCGCAGCATCTGGCAGGCATCTCCACGAATTTTTCAGCAACCGAATTCAACAAAGTTCTAGGTTGTTCTGAGATACCCTGCCCTCTAAGCAGATGACAAGGATCGTGATACGTGTAGGTACCTGCCACTTTCTCAGGCATTTTATATCCGATCTCGCAGAGAAGCTCGGTGATATCAACGACTCTAAAGGGTGTGTCGTAATCATTTTTCAGCGTTGAACCGCATCCTGCACAGATGGTTAGAACCGTATCCACACCTGCTTTCACAAATGCATCGATGTTTCGTTTCTGCAGTTCGGGAATGAATCCATCCTGTCCTGTTCTGATCAGCGGTGAACCGCAGCAGACCTGATCTTTTGGAATGATGACCCGGATCCCGTTCAGGCGCAAAACCTCCATTGCATCAAGAGCCGGCTGGATCACTCGTCCATTGAACATACATCCGACGAAAAATCCAACGGTCGCCCGGACCTCTCCCTCAGGTTCGATCACATCTGGTATTTGCTCAAGGAAAGTTCGCTCCTTTCGCTCGACCGAGCGCCCAGTTTTTTCTATGAGAGATGCAAGGGCTTTGTGGGCAGGCAGAGATAGACCTCTCTTTGATGCTACTGCCCGGAGTTTTTCTATGGCTTTTCGTGGGGTATCAATCTTTTTTGGGCAGACCTCAACACATTTATGGCAGATGGTGCAGGAAAACAATCCTTTGTCGATGGCTTCCACGATCCTGTCATCCGTGTCCCGCGGATCGAGATTCAGTCTTTGTTCCTGCCGCATGATCGTCGGGCCTTTGTAACCAGAGGCCGAGATCACTGGGCAGGCAGAGATACAGGAGTAGCATTCTATGCACTCCCGCAGAGGTTTGATCTCTTCGATTTCCTCATGAGTTATAGGCGTACAGGAGCATCCGCTGTTCATCCATGCGATCTGCGCTATCACGGGGGCAATATCAGTAACGAGATCCCTGATCCTTGGGAGTTCGAGCGGTTCGATGACGTCACCTTCGCGTGCCTCCTGCATGCATGCAAGAACCGGTTCACCGTTCACCCGAACGGCACATGAACCACACTGTCCTCCGCGGCAGCAGTGCCGATAGGCAAAGCCCGCGTCAATCGTATCTCTGACATAGTCTAGTACATTGAGCACTCTTGCAGACTCCTTGACGTCGACATCATACTCTACAAAGTGGGGAGGTTCTCCGGTATCCGGATCGAAACGTGATATTTTTACTTTCATAGTTTTCCCTCCAAGATTTCAATACCTGATTTGCCTTTGACAAAGAAGGTGTGCCCAAACGGCGATGTTTCGTTCGTCCAGGTTTGTTTTATATCGGTCCGTGTGTGGGCCCCTCTCGACTCCCGTCTAAGCATGGCACCTTCGATAACAAGTTGTGCGACAAGAAGCATATTTTCTGTTATCACTGCGTCGGGAAGTTCACGTGGAGATTCGATTTTCAGCGGGATGTTCTGAAGTTTTTGGATCTCCCGCATAGCTACCCTGAGATCAAGCTCGTTTCGGTAGATCCCGACATTGTTCCACATGATCGTCTTCATCGATCTTCGAACATCAGCAGACTTCTTCGAGCCTTGATAATAGGATGCTAATTTGTCTTCTGCTGCTTTGATCTGATTTGCATCGATACGCCGCGAGGTCCGATCGGTTTTGCCTGCCGAGATCCCTGCTCTTCTTCCAAACACCTGAGTGTCGGTAAGAGCGTTTCCGCCAAGTCTGTTTCCCCCGTGGATACCACCTGTGACTTCTCCTGCTGCATAGAGATGTGGCACAGTTGTCTTTGCCTCGGGAGTTATTTTGAGCCCTCCCATGAAATGGTGGGCTGTTGGTGCGACCTCCATAGGTTCGTTTCTGATATCCACGCCGAACTGAAGGAATTGGTTGAGCATGATCGGAAGGCGTGTCTCGATATGTTCACGTGGGAGATGACTCACGTCAAGCCAGACACCTCCATGATCTGTTCCTCGTCCTTCAAGGACCTCTGTCGCGATCCCTCTGGCGACGACGTCTCGTGTGGACAACTCCATCCGTGCTGGATCATATTTTGTCATGAACCGCTCGCCGATCGCGTTTTTGAGGATCCCACCTTCTCCTCTCACAGCTTCGGTTATCAGGCGTCCGCGGGAGTCATACGGTGTGACCGCCCCTGTTGGATGGAACTGGACCTGTTCCATATCGATGAGTTCTGCTCCAGCGCGGTATCCTAAAGCGTATCCATCCCCCGTCCCTGCGGTCGAGTTGGTCGTCGTATCATAGATCTGCCCTGCCCCTCCGGTCGCAAGGACCACCGAATCGGCAGTGATCACTCCTAAATTCCCTTCTCTGTCACAGGTGATCGCCCCGTTTACCCGATCATCATCTTTCAGCAGATCAAGAACAGTCACTTCGTTCTCGATTCTGACAGATGAACCTCGAAGTTTTTCGAGAAGGGTCATCACCAGTTCATGACCAGTATGATCTCCGGCAAAACAGGTCCTGGCACATCGCTGTCCGCCAAAAGGCCGCTGGGCTATTGTATCATCTTTTGCTAAATCGAAGATCGCTCCCCATGAAAACAGATCTCGGATGCGTGCCGAAGCCTCTGAAGCGAGAATTTCCACAAGAGCTTCATCATTGAGAAACGCCCCGCCTTTTAGTGTATCTTCGAAATGGGTCTGTACCGAATCCTCATCATTCAATACAGCATTGTACCCGCCTTCTGCCATAACGGTACACCCGCCTTTGCCGGTGATGGTTTTGGAAACAATGATCGTCTCACCAAACCTTTCTGCTTCAACAGCGGCACGGATCCCTGCGCCGCCGGAACCTATGACAAGCACATGACAGTCTAATTTGTTTTCGATGCCCATTTCGAACCCTTAGTTGTACTTATAGGAGGAGAGAAGAGATAAAAGCAAGGGAAAAGGGAGATTATATCTCAAGAATTATCTCTCCATTTGGGTTCGTGTAATATTTTGTCACGGTCCCGTCGGGCTCAGTGATCGTATATCGGATGTTTCCTTCTAGGTCAGTAAACCATTTCGAGATCGTTTTGTCGATGAAATGGATGGACCCTTCGGCTTCACTTCCTGTGAAAATATTTCCATCCTTATCAGTATATTGTGATGGTTCACTCGGCTGTGATACACATCCTGCAGAAATAATCAGGAGCATAAGGATCATTCCGAAAGTCAATATTTTTTTCATGGAACTGTATTTGCCCGAATAATTGATATCCTTTCCTCACATCCCGCAGAGTATATCTCTAGCTAGAACCCATAATTTACACAACTATTCAAAGGTGTGATCAATAAGATGCGGCTCGTAATGAAATTCGGTGGGACTTCGGTTGGAGATGAACAAGCTATCGCCAAAGTCGTTGATCTCATCAAAAAATCCCGTGAGGAAGGTAATGAAATCGCAGTTGTTGTTTCGGCAATGACGAAGGTGACCGACCAGATCATAGCGGAGGCTGAAGGGATCGTCAGCTGTACAGACAAGAAGAATCTGGATAAATTTATTGCAGATCTCAGGGAAAGACACCTTAAGGCTCTCCGAGTTGTGGCACCAGATCTTTTCGATGAAGTCACAACCCACATCGATCTAAGACTTGACCGGCTCAGAAATATCCTCATCGCCGTGAATAATCTCCGTGAGCTCACGCCGCGCTCCCGTGACTACATCATCTCCTTTGGTGAAAAACTCTCTGCCCCGATCGTATCAGCGGCACTGCGGCAGGTGGGTATCCCCTCATTCCAGATAAGTGGTTGTGACGCCGGGATCCTGACCGATGGTGTTCACGGCGCGGGAACTGCTTTGCCGGGAAGTTATCCCCGTATCATGGAAAAGATCGGTTCCCGCCTTGGAACTGAAGTCCCGGTGATCCAGGGATTTGCCGGCTGTTCCCCCGAAGGAGCAGTGACCACCCTTGGACGAAGCGGTTCGGATTATTCCGCAGCGATCATTGGGGCGGGGATCGAGGCTGATGATATCATCATCTGGACCGATGTAGACGGCGTTATGACCACGGACCCTCGGCTTATTCCTGAAGCTCGTGTCATAGATTCGCTTTCTTTCCTTGAGATGATGGAGATGTCGTACTTTGGTGCAAAGGTGATCCACCCACGGGCCCTTATTCCTGCAATGGAGAAAAATATCCCAGTCCATGTGAAAAACACCTTCAACATAAACCATCCCGGAACTGTTGTGATCAAAGAAAGCCATGCCGATAAACGTATCGTCAAGGCCGTTTCACTGATCAAAAACAGTTGTATGATCAGTATCAGTGGATTTGCTGCCGGAAGGCCGGGAGTTGCCGGAGAGATCTTTACAGCTCTTGCGGCCGCGGGGGTAAACGTTATGCTCATCAGTCAGGGATCTTCTGAGATGAACATCTCACTTATTATCACAGATGAGCAGATCAAACCCGCAAATAAAGCACTGACCCAGATCAAGAACAAAGGATTCATTCGTGAGTTCACCCTTGAAAAGGATGTGAGCGTGGTTTCAGTTGTCGGGGCTGGTATGGCAGGGACCCCCGGGACTCTGTTTAGGATCTTCCACGGTCTTGGTCTTGCGAAGATCAATGTGATGATGCTTTCACAAGGATCAGAGGTAAACGTTTCTTTTGTCGTGAAAGAGACGGACGGTGTTCGGGCTGTTCGAGCGATCCATGAGGAGTATGATCTCGATAAGGAGGAAGCATGACAAAGAAGTATTCATACAAAGAAGCCGGGGTCGATATCGATCTTGAGGCAAACGGCGTAAAAGCTCTGATCCATCAGCTCAGCTACAAACGCATCGGCGAACACGGAATGGTCGGTGGTGTTGGACACTTTGCCGGCATGATCGATTTCGGCAGCAAGGTCCTTTCCATGTGTACCGATGGTGTTGGGACGAAGATGCGGATCGCTGACGATCTGCAGGACTGGACAACGGTCGGTATCGATTGTATGGCGATGAATGTGAACGATATGTATGTGATGAACATCGAGCCGATCGCATTTGTCGATTACATCGCCACCGAAGGGATAGATACCGAGCAGATGATCCAGATCGGAAAAGGTCTGAATGAGGGTGCCCGTCTTTCCAATCTCAATATTGTTGGAGGTGAGACTGCCACCCTCAAAGATATGATCAACGGACTTGACCTTGCAGGAACCTGTCTTGGTGTTCAGGACAAGGACAAAGTCGTTACCGGCGAAAAAATTGCTCCAGGCGACATCATCATCGGCGTTGCAAGTACCGGCGTTCACTCAAATGGTTATACACTCGCTCGAAAGGTCGCCGAAGAAAACGGCGGCTATGCAATAGTTCTCCCGTCCGGCAGAACAGTCGGCGAGGCTTTACTTACTCCAACAAGGATCTACTCTGAGGTCCTTGATGTCTGCAGCAAAGCCGTTGTCCACGGCATGTGTCATGTGACCGGTGGAGGTCTGCTGAATTTCCTTCGGATCTCCACCTATGGTTTTGCCATCGAAGATCCACTCGAGGTCCCGGAGATTTTAGCATGGATAGCTGAAAAGGGCGATCTTGAGACGAACGAACTCTACCGCACATTCAATATGGGAATGGGATTTGCCTTTATCGTACCAAAAGAAAGCGTGGAGACCATTCTCTCAATGGTCAGCGGCGCAAAAATCGTCGGCCGCGTGATCGAAGAACACAAAGTCACGCTGAAAGGCGTGGAGATCATCTGATCTTTTCTATTTTTGCGGGCTGACCCGTAGGGGCGGTCTCAGCCGAGGCGGACCACTCCGCAGGAGTGGTCTTAGCAGAGCAAGTTTTCCAAAGAAACTTGCGAGCAAGGCTTTGCCTTGCGATTGTAGGGTTATTTAATAGAGAATTAACTTTTAAAAAAGTGAAAGAAAAATAACCTTATTTTTTATCTGAAGGTCTTCTTCCTTTCTTTCCCAAATAATCTGGAGATGGCTTTCTACCATATTTCTCTTTTAAAAGCGCTATCTTATCCGGCGCTTTACTTCCTGACGAAACACCCGCGATCATTCTGGTAAAACTCTCATGCCCCATCAGCAGATTGTAGGCATTCTGCTGTTTATTAAAGCGGACAAGCACCGAATCGATCGCGACCACAGAGCCGTAGGAGGCTGTGAGCAATGCTTCATGTTCGGGTGTTCGATGAAAAGCTGGGAGTGCTACATAGGTCTGCGTTGTCCCTGTCCCGTCACAGATGAGGAACAGATAATTTTTCGCATCACCAATATCTGCCGACATCACAGAAACGGTGATATGGATCCGTCTTTCCAGATGATTTTTGAGTTGGGAGAGTCTTGCCCTCTTTGCTCCAGCCGGGATCTTGTATCCGCATTTTCTGTGTCCGTCGGTTCGAAGGATCGCATACGAAAACTTCACATCTGTGTTGACGAATTTGAACCTCTCTTCAGCACCCCCAAGCGCGAACATCAGGTCTGTTGGTTTGATGTCGGTATATGACCGAAACGACCAGCAGGGTGAGACCGTACAATAAACTCCTCGCAGATCGTTACAAGGGGCGTAGAGAGTAAGGCCGCGTTTTTTCACATCACGCGAAAGATCGCGAAGCATCGTCGAGTTGGCAAGATCTGCCGGCTCAAGGATGACCAGATTTCCGTCAGAGACAAGATGCTTCGACAACGCCATCACAAGCTCAGCTTTTTTCTCCAGATCGAGGCCACTCAGTTCATTGATGACATTTGAACAGACGATGAGGTCGAACTCACCTTCGGGCATCTCTTTCGTGATATCCATAATAAGAGGCCTTTCAACAGTTACTCTGTCTCCAGCCTTCTTTACAAATTCCGGAACTATCGCCTGATATGCCTCGATATGAGTCTCATGATATTCCAGGGACGTGATCTCAGCGGTCATTTCGTCAAGGCAGGAAAGAACTCGAGCAACGCCGATTGACACAGTTCCGGGGCCTGAGCCGATGTCTAAGATCCTCACATGTTTTCTGATCAGTCCTGAGGTGACCAGTCCTGCGAAAAATTCGGTGAACTCGAGAACATATCCTGGCATCTGGTAGGCCATATAGCCGAGAACGCTGTATGCTCCTTTATAGGACACATTTTTTTGTTCGCCTTCCTTCCAGTATGCCTCCTTTTGAGCGATGATCGCGTTTCGGGTTTTTTCCAGAACGATCTCATCGTTCCAAGACTTACCGGTCACCTTCTCGATATAGCGGATCGTCTGCTTTTCAAGTTCAGGTATGCTTCGTATTTTCAAAAAAGTGTTGAGGTTTTTTATCTCCTCAACATTTGGGATGTATCTAGGATTATCCATTCTATGTTACACGAGCGGTTTGACGGAGTATCCGTCAGCTTCCGGCTCAATTTCGAGTTTGGTCTTTTTGGCTTTTGAGGAGACGATCCCTGAATTTCCACTCGGGTCGGAGATGATAACGGTAAATGGAAATTCGGATCTTCGTGCTTTTTCGATTCTATCCAAGAGTTCGGTTGCCTGGCATATCTCATCACCTTCGCAGGAGATCGAGGCACGTTTGATCGCATCCTCTGCTCTCTCCAAAACTCCTTCGACGTTTGATACGAATCCAAAGCAGGCCGGGCCCGGGCGGATGTTTATACCAAATTCAGGGATATCGATCTCTCCTTGAGTACTGCGCACGACACGTGCGTCAAGATCCTCCGCTGTCTCTACCCTCATCTCCCAGAGGCTGGGTTCGTGATCGTTCATTACCATGGTGTCGACGATGCGAAAACCACAGTCACAGACAGCACAAATCAGGAGAATATCGGAAAAATACGGTATATTCTCCGTATCATAAATATATTCGATCTCCTCTCCGCAGTCTGGACAGGGGCCGGGAACAACCTGACGCATTCGGTATTAGAACCCGCCGATCTTTTCGCGGGAGATACGAACACCGGTCGGCACAACGATAACGTAACGCTGGTCGCCAAGTCCGATGATGTCACCGTTCACATCGCGGGAAACGGCACGCAGATCGCCCATTACACGATCGAACATGATCTTGTCGAGCTTGAGTTTGGTGATGTCCACGACGACAATGTTTCCGTTGTATATCTCGTCTTTTATCTTCGGACAGTCTTTGATATCAGAGATGCTCGCTACTTTAACATACATCGTTGCAGGTTGATTCTCTCCCACTGCTCCTTCGTATGCCTGTAGATCAAGCTTCATGTAGGTATCTTCGCCTATCGATTTTTCCTTCGTTCCAAATAATCCGTCAAGAAATCCCATATGAAAAATAGTTTAGTTGTTGGTTATATAATTCTATCTGTGTAGGGTATCTATATCTCCAGATTCCAGAGCTCATCGCCGATGTAATGCAGATTTTTAGCCGCCTTTCCCTTCTCAAGCGCGATAATATCCTTCGCATCATAGAGAGGGAGCACAACTGCGAGGGGTTTGTCATGACTTTCATCAACGGCGAGTGCCGGCTGCCCGGCTTTGACATCATCCGTGACCGAAACGATTCCCGGACGCATGACATCTGCACCGTTGATCAGATAAGGTATCGCTCCCATATCGACCACGATCCTTCTGCCGGAAAACGGCCGGCTGATAGCGCCGCGAAGTGTGGGGAATGCCCACTCATCCTTCTCCATTATGAGCGGTTTTTTGTCGATGATGTAGATGTTGTACTTTGACGCCGTCTCGGCGATCTCGATCATCGGGGCATCATATTTAGCTGCCTGATCTCCGATATTATCGACAAGCTTGGTCATCAAAGCTGTAAGCTGACTTTTTTTGATGGCGTGGCGTTTTTTTATGATAAGGTCTGCCATATGTTGCATTATAATTGGCCGCGGTAAATTAAATAGGCTTTTGGCCGCTCATCAGTGGTACAAACTTTAGACCGATGCGTTTGATTCCCGGTATCTTTATGTGTAAAGATGGCGTATACACTAAGCACTCGTCCATGAGTCTTAGGCTTATGTGACGTTCGAAACGTGCATGAAAGCCGCGGCTTTTATGTTTGCCCGGCATATTCTGCCTGCGGTTTTCGTTTCGGACTCTCTCCCTGAGAGAAACGAGAGGTAATCCAATGACAAAAAGACCACTTGAGATTTTAGATCAGGTTTTGAACGGCCTGCCGGTTATCATTTCACTGAAAGGTGGACGGGAGATCCGTGGAGTTCTTCAGGGATACGATGTTCACATGAACCTGGTTCTTGACAAGGCAGAGGAAAAAGGAGAGAACGGCATCGTTGCTCTTGGCACGCTTATTGTGCGTGGAGACAACGTAATTTACATATCTCCATCTGTAGAATAATATCGAGGTGAATTAACAATGACAAAAGGCACACCATCAATGGGTTTGAGAAATAAACATTCCCATATCATCTGTCGCCGCTGTGGCAAACAGTCTATGCACGCACGGCACGGAGTATGTTCATCATGCGGCTTTGGCAAAAGCTCAAAGATCCGCGGATACAAGTGGATTAGAAGATCAGCAGAGAATTAATCGGGTTATAATATGAGCGGTATTGCAGGCATCGTCGATTCTCGAGGTGTCGCGTACCCCCTTTATTATGCTTTGCACGCCCTGCAACACAGAGGGCAGGAAGCTGCGGGCATATCTACTTTTGACGGGCATGAATTTTTAGTTCATAAAGGACCCGGACAACTTTCTGAAGTGTTTTGTGAAGAGGCTCTGTCCCGACTCGTTGGTAACGTGGGTGTGGGTCAGGTTTTGTATACTCAAATAGCACACCGCGAACATTCGCAGAATACTCAGCCTCTCAACTTCACATTCAAAGACCATCGCCTTTCTATAACCGTATCAGCGGCTTTGATCAACCGCGAAACGCTTCGCAGTGAATACGAGGACAAAGGGCACATTTTTTCAACAACGACCAATGCTGAACTTATCGCAGCAATGATCGCTCATGAACTTGTCAGCGATGCCACTCCGCAGGATGCATTTGTAAATACGATCAAACGGCTTTATGGAGGGTATTCAGGTGTCGCAATTTTGGACGGCGTCCTGTATGCGTTCCGTGATCCTCTCGGCACAAAACCGTTATGTTTTGGAAAAACCAGTTTTGGTTATATCGTTGCTTCAGAAAGTGTGGCTCTGGATATTCTTTCAGCCGCTTTTATCGGGGATGTTGTTCCCGGTGAACTTCTTACGCTCACCTGTGAAGGGGTCTCACACTGTCAGGTCCTCGAGTCGGATCACAAGGCATATTGTGCATTTGAGTACGTGTATACGGCTCGACCTGATTCGGTACTTGACGGCGTTCTCGTGTACGATGCCCGAAGAAAAATCGGCGCATGTCTTGCAAAAAATGCTCCGAAAGCTGATCTGGTATCGCCGATCCCCGACAGTGGCACTGCTTTTGCTACCGGTTATGCATCAGCATCTGAAATCCCCTACATCGAAGGTCTGTTGAAGAACCGATATGTCGGCAGAACATTCATCATGCCGGGGCGCAGTCTTCGTGAGAACGCAGTTCGGATGAAGATGAATCCGATCCGTCTCCATGTCTCCGGCAAATCGGTCGTCTTAGTTGATGACAGCATAATCAGAGGCACGACATCCCTTCGGATCGTTGACATGGTGAAGGATTTTGGTGCAAAAGAGGTCCACATGAGGATCGGTTCCCCACCCATCATTGCACCGTGTTATTTCGGTGTGGATTTTGCGAGCCGTGAAGAACTCATCGCGACCGGTCGGGATGCGGCAACGATACGGGAGATGATCCATGCAACGACATTGGAGTTTGTTTCTCATGAGGACCTTGTGGCATCGATCGGGATTCCGGCCGAAGATCTTTGTATGGCATGCTCAAACGGTATATTCCCCCTGGATATTCCACAAGAGTGTTCCTGCTGCCCCCGAAGGATCACTCAGACGAAAAACTGATTTTTGAGAAGTATTTTCTCTCTTCAAAACCTATTGAGTGAGGATGAATCTGCAGTATACATTAACAGAGAATGATTATATCGCGTTCAATAGGTCTCATTACGCTCGTTCTCCGACGATGCGTAGTCAGTTTTTCAGGTCGCGGATATATATGTCGGGGGTGTTTTTTTTCCTGCCAGTGTTGCTTGTTGTGACCTTAACAGAATTTACCTATCTCTGGGCAGGTTTTGCTGCCGGTTTTATGGTTGCTTTCCTGATTTACCGGTTCTATCCGAAGTTCTACTGGAAAATGATCGAAAGAAATCTGCGCAAGTTCCTGCGAAAAGGAGGTCCAACCGTGCCGTGGGAGAAGCAGGCGTCCATCTCACTCGAGGATGACGGTATGCATTTCTCGATCGGTTCAAACGAATCCGTCTCTCCCTACTCATCTATAAATGATATTGTGCATGAGAACGGAGCTGTGTATATTTACGTGGACGCTTTACAGGGGTCGATCATCCCGGCGGGTGTTTATGGTACGGATGAATTCGTTTCAGAACTGAAAGCAAAACTCCCCTCCCATTCATAATTTTCATAATCTCTCCCGTCCAATCCCCTTAATCATGATAACTGTTTTCTCCGGCGGAACAGGAACGCCCAAACTTATCCGAGGTCTTCGACAGATCCTGCACGACCACGAGATCACGGTCGTTGTAAATACGGCAGAGGATATCTGGATGTCCGGCCAGTATGTTTCCCCGGATATCGATACACTCGTGTATCTTTTTTCCGGACTTTTGAACACCGACTCATGGTGGGGGATCCGCGGGGACTCCTTTGAGACGTTTCATGCGATGGAAAAACTGGGATACACCGAACTCCTGCCGCTTGGCGACAAAGATCGTGCAACAAATATCGCCCGTGCTGAGTTTTTACGGCAGGGAATGACTCTCACCAAAGCAACCGAGAAGATCGCGAAAGGCTATGGTCTGTCGGCACGGATCCTTCCGATGTCGGATCAGGAGGTAGCGACATATGTGGTCTGTGAGGATGATTCTCTGATGCATTATCAGGAGTACTGGGTGGGCAGACGTGGGAACGTGGATATCAAAGGCGTGATCAGAAAAACTGCTGACGATTCCCCGCTCACTGCAAGCCCAGAAGTTATCTCAGCCATCGAAGAAAGTGACGGGGTGATCATCGGCCCCTCGAATCCGGTGACGAGCATCGGGCCCATCCTTGAATGTGCAGGCGTTCGACAGGCTCTCCAAAACAAGTTTACGGTTGCCGTGAGCCCCTTCATAGGGAATCGTCCGGTCAGTGGTCCTGCGGCCGCTCTGATGAAGGCGTGGGGCTATGAGTCCACGTCCTACGGCACATGGCAGGTGTACAAAGACGTGGTCGATCTGTTCATTCAGGATACCAAAGACACGTCGATCGAGGTGCCGGGCGCTCATCGTCTCGATACTATGATGACGAATGAAAAAAAGGCAGAGTCACTAGCGTGGGATCTGCTGTCGTACTTCCCGAGAAAATAAAATAGATCAGAGGGCCCGCAGACGGAATTCGTGTGCGGCTTTCCCCGGATCCGC